>JACQMJ010000003.1:0-6991 GCA_016203665.1 Candidatus Sungiibacteriota bacterium | reverse complement strand
TATTGTCGGTTTGGGGCCCGAGACGGTGGAGCTGCTTATGAACCATCAGCTCGTTCAAGATCCGGCCGACCTTTTTGCGATCACCGAGGGAGATGTGGAGGGTCTCGAGCGTTTCGCCGAGACCTCGGCGAAAAAACTCGTCTCAGCCATCCACGCGCGCAAGCGCATTGCCCTCGAGCGATTCCTGTATGCGCTTTCAATCCCGCAGGTGGGCGAGGAGACCGCCATTGACTTGGCGCAGCATTTTGGTTCGCTTGATAAAATCGCTGCGGCTTCCGAACAAGATTTGCAGCAGGTGCGCGACGTGGGGCCGAAAGTGGCTGCTGCAATAACGCAGTGGTTCAACGCCGGTAGAAACCGCGAATTCGTCCGCAGACTCTTTCAGGCTGGCGTTACCGTTGAAGCGCCAAAACGCGTTCGCGAGCCGCTCAAGGGGAAGGTGTTCGTGCTTACCGGCAGCCTTGAGCAACTTACCCGCGATGAAGCAAAGGAAAAAATTCGCAGCCTTGGCGGCGGCGTATCCGAGTCGGTTTCAAAAGGGACCGACTACGTAGTGGTTGGCACTGATCCGGGTTCTAAGTACGATAGAGCCAAGGAATTGGGCGTTGCCGTGATTGATGAACAGCAATTTTTAAAGTTGATCAAGTAGCAGTTCGTAGGCGCGGTCTCGCTTGGACAGCGACTCCTTTCCTAATTATATTACGCTCGTAATATAATTAGGAAAACGTGTTTTGTGCTATCGCGCACTTCCCGATGTCGGGAACGATGATACGATGATACCGTGTTGCAGCCATGCCCATCGATAAAAAGACGCTCAAACACATTGCTGCGCTTGGCCGGCTCGGTTTGCGAGAACCCGAAGAGGCGAAGCTTGAGCGTGACCTGGCTGAGATTCTCGCCTATGTCGAGAAGCTCCAGGCGCTTGAAACTGGAAACGTTGAACCAACCGCCCAGGTGGGCGGATTGGAAAATGTTTGGCGTGAGGATGAGCGCGTGGCTGTCGTGCCGCATGACCCTAAACTGCTCAAAGAAGCATTTCCAAAAAAGAAAGACGGATTTTTGGAGGTTGAGGCGATTTTTGAGTGAATCGGCATTTCCGTTTCCTTGAACTGTAACTATTATGGAGAGCTTAGCTACACTCACCATCGAGAAGATTCAGATCGGCCTGCGAAAGCGCGAGTTTTCGGCTGAAGGTCTTGTGCGCTCGGCACTGGCCGCCATTGACGGCCGCAACGATGAGTTGGGCGCAGTCCTCGCGCCGCTCACGCTGCAGGCGCTCGGCCAGGCAAGAGCCATCGATGATCAACGAGCGGCCGGCGAAGCTGTCGGCCCCCTTGCTGGCGTTCCAGTTGCGGTTAAGGACAACATTCTTGTCTCTGAAGCGCCGGCTACTGCTGGCTCGAAAATTCTTGAGCACTACGTCGCTCCGTACGACGCAACCGTCATTGAACGACTGAAAGACGCCGGGGCCGTCATGGTGGCCAAGACCAACATGGATGAGTTCGCGATGGGCTCGTCAACCGAAAACTCCGCCTTCGGCCCCACGCGCAACCCTCGCGATCTTGAGCGCGTGCCCGGCGGCTCTTCCGGCGGTTCAGCCGCGGCCGTGGCCGCGGGGATGTGCGTGGCGGCGCTGGGTTCCGACACCGGCGGCTCGATTCGCCAGCCCGCGGGCTTTTGCGGGGTGGTGGGTTTTAAGCCGACGTACGGGTCGGTGTCGCGCCACGGCCTTATCGCGATGGCCTCAAGTTTGGATGTGATTGGGCCTTTTGGTAAAACCGTGGCAGATGCGCGGGCGGTCTACGAAGTGATTCGGGGAAAGGACGAGTTTGATGCGACAAGCCATGACAATCGAATGTCGAATGTCGAATGTCGAATGTCGAAATTGGAGGGAGTCAAAGTGGGGGTGCCGAAAGAGTATTTCATTGAGGGTTTGGATCCCGAAGTCGAAAAAACCATCAGACACGAAATCGAGCGTCTGCGAACGCTCGGCGCCGAAATCGTTGACGTGTCTCTGGCGCATACCGAATACGCGGTTGCCACGTACTACCTGGTCATGCCGGCTGAAGTTTCGGCAAACCTCGCGCGTTTTGACGGAATCCGCTACGGACTTTCAAGGCATGGGCGCGGTCTCCTGCAAACGGATGTGGAGAGCCGCGCCTCTGGCTTCGGTCCTGAGCCGCGCCGGCGAATTATGTTGGGTACGTACGTGCTTTCCGCGGGCTACTACGACGCTTACTACCGTAAAGCCATGCAGGTGCGGACCCTCTTCAGCAAAGATTTTGAGCAGGCCTTCAAGCATGTGGACGTTATTGTTTCGCCGACCTCGCCGTCGCTCCCGTTTAAGTTCGGCGAGAAAACCGCAGACCCTTTACAGATGTATCTTGAAGACGTCTTCACGGTGCCGGCGAATCTCGCGGGCATCCCGGCGATTTCGATGCCGTGCCCGAGGGGTTCTGAGCAGTTGCCCATAGGGCTGCAGCTCATGGGGCCGTTCGGTGCGGATGATGCGCTGTTAGACATCGCCGAAATCTATCAGGCGAGCTGCAAGAGTTAAGAGATACTTTCTAATATACTAGTATATGAGAAAGTACCCGCGGAGAGTTTCTATGCGCGAGCAAAATGTTTTTGAATCAATTCAGTCTTTTCTCGCCGCACCGGTCGCGGCGGTGAGCCTCACGTTGCTCAAATGGATTTCGGCGATCGTCTCCATCGCGTTCCTTTCCGGCATTATCTACGTCATCATCCGGAACATGCAAAGCGCCGCCAAAGAGAGACGCGAGAAAGAGGAGCGGTTGCAGCAGCAGAAGCTCTAATGTTTTATTTCGAATGGAATCGTATGTTACCACGTAACCATCAGCGCCCCGCGCATTCGCGCGGGGCGCTCAAACGTTTCGAGTAGGGCGGGGACGACGGGATTTGAACCCGCAACCTCTGCCGTGACAGGGCAGCGCTCCGCCAGATTGAGCTACGTCCCCAGGTATTTCTCAAAGACCACTTTTTTCCGCGCCAGATACAAATTTGTCTTCGTATGGTAAATAAATTGATAAATTTTTCTACTATCCCACGTGCTGTAGAAGATGCGGAAGGCCTTTCCGGAAAACCGCGGCTGTTTTAGTCGAACGCCAGCTAACCTTGAGAGCATGAGCGCGACATCCATGAGCATTCCATTACTGCAACTTGTAAATGTCGTAACTAGCGCTTTCGTTGGCATTTTCCGATCATTTTTGTGAACGTATCCGAACCATGCCCCGCCATCACCATCGAAGTAACCTCGGATGAAATCTGCGGCGTATTCTTTTGGAACGACGGGCATCCTCAGGCGGTACGCTTTCTGCGGAGTAATGCCCAACTCAATAAAACGATTAAAGATTCTTTTACTCCCAATTTGGATGCGCCAGGCGTCCTTCCAGTTCGCGGTGCGATGCCGTTTCAGAGATAACTTGTGTCCTATCCCGAAACAGGCTTTTATTTTAAGCAACAGGCCCCGATCACTTATTTGTAGGGCAAGATAGCGAGAACCTCTTGGATTTACGGTCAGAGTTCCATCCGCACAGAAGAAACCGAGTATATAGGCCATCTCGCCGGTCCACGTTTCGAAGAACTCTTCCCGAACTTTCCATGGTCTTGGCTTTGAGGTTTTGGGTTTGGCTGGCGGGGTTTTTCTCGGTCCCATGTTGAGAAGATTGAGGTTCGTAAACCGGCTGCCGGGCTGGGTAGGAATGTTGAAGTAGTGAAACCATCGGGTTACCGTAGACCGCGGGATCTTGAGGCGCGAGGCGATGTCCCGATGTTTTAGGTTTTCTTTCCAGTGCCACTTTCGCAATAGCCTCAAGAGTGGCATTTGCCATCGAGTTTCGATTACTTCAATCCGTGGCGATTCGTGCAACCTTCGCATACTTAAGTGTCGGTGGCAGGGATCGAACCCCGTGTGAACCTTGCTTTACTCGGTTATACGGGGCAGGCCTGCCACCATGTAGCGGTGGAGGGATTCGAACCCCCGACCCATGGCTTATGATGCCACTGCTCTACCGCTGAGCTACACCGCCATTCTGAACATCATCTAGTGTATCCCAGGTGTTTGGCGCCGCGCAATTGCAGGGGAGTAGTCAACCCCGCCGCAAAAAAGAAAGGCCCCGATCCCGAAGGATCGGAGCCCGGTGCTGAAGGGGGAGCGTCGCTCCCCCGATCTTCGAATTACCTGCGGAGCGGCTGGCCCGGGAGACCGCCAGTGCTGGCGATCAAGGCCATCGGTTTCCGCGTATCAGTTCCGTCGTGAGCCGTGCCGGTGCCCGTGCAGTTGACGAGTCGCCAAGGTTGTCCGCTAAATGCCCCGGGAGTCGCCATGTCGCGCACGGTTGCCGTGCCGGTCGGGACCGTAGACACAACCGGAATCGCTGTCGCCGTGATCGTCGGGCCGCTACGCTGGAAGGATGTCCAGGTGGCCGTGGCGGCGGACTCGGTGTCGTCCCGGAAGACCGTACCCCCGAACGTGATCGCAAACAGGATGGTGCCGTCCATGTCGCCGCTGGTGCTGGCGATCGTCAGGATCGGCTCGCTGCCGGACTTCGTGTCGGCGATCGCCGGCGGCGGAGCCGCAACCACCAGGATGGCGAGCAATGCGATCAAGGCCGCGAACAACGTGGTGCGCCTCATGCCCTCCTCCTTTTCGTAGAGGAAAAGCATCCACAAGGCAGGTTGCCCGACGCGTTACCCTCCTTTCTCCGATTTGTTGAAAGACCACTACGCCACCCGAAAAGCAGCGCGTCCTCACTCTACCGTAGCTTGCCGTAGTTGGCAAGCGGCTTTGTCTACAGCAGTGGCCATGTCGCTCTCTGACAGGGTTCTTTCCAGCAGGTCTGATTCTCCGAGGGCTGCTTTGATCCGGACGAGGATGGCGTTCAGCGGTGCGTCGTGACCGGCAAGCTCGGCGATCTTCCGACAGGCGTGCAGCACGGTGGTGTGGTCGCGGTTTCCGAACATCGTTCCGATGGCCGAGTAGGACCACTTGAGCTCGGTTCGTATCAGGTACATTGCGACTTGACGCGCGAGGACTGCATGTCGCATCCGCGACTTGCCGGTGAGCTCTTCCGGTTGGAGCTCGAACACTGCCGCGGTTACCCCAAGAATACCGCTCCCGCTTCTCTTCACCACCTGACCTTTCTTGGCGCGTTCCGCTTCTTTCTTGGCATGCTGGACAGAGAGACAACACTCCCGAACGAAAAGCCGGAGTGCGGCTCTTGCCGAAGGAGAGAGCGTTTGTAACAGCTGCGCATCAGTCATGGCGTCCTCCTTTGCGATTTCAGAAACCAATAGCATGCTTTGTAGCTGTCGGTCAACCAGCAGTTCTTTTCGCAAACCACGGTATAGCGCCCTACTATCGGCCATGTCTACCTGTGTTGTCGGTGGGGTCGAGGGCCGTCCCGGTGAGTAAAGCAAAGCGCCTGCCTGACCCTAGCGGATCGGCAGGCGTTAGCTGGCGGTCAGAGCGGCCCTGATTTCCGAAACCAGCTGTTGGATATACGGTTCGTTGAGGCGCGTCTCAATCTTGCGCAGGCCGTAGGTCGTCATAAGATTGACCGAGTGTCCGAAGGCGTGCGCAATCGCGTCAGGCGTCCAGCCCAGGTCGGCCGAAAGCAGGTACATGACCAGGTGTCTGGCCAGAACGAAATCTTGAATTTTGCTTCGGCCAAGGATCGCCTCCGGCGCGACGCGACAAACCTCGCCGACTGATCTTAGGAGCTGCTGGGCGCGTTGGTCAGAGGTGAGAAGTTCGGCCGGTAGGTTATGCATCGGCCTCACTTCGGCGGCGCCATCAGCTCCACCGTTCCCATGGCAGTAGCACCGGCTCCCCTTGTTGTACAGACCCAGGGGCTTTAGGCATGTTGTGCACAAGCGCTTCGGCTGCGGCGTGGGGGCTCGGCGCGCATCTTCGAGAGCCGTGAGATCTACAGAGAGCTTACCCATTTCTCCCTCCTTTCCCGTGGTTGCTACTATATAGCATTTTCATCTTGTTCACAATCTATAGGCCGCCGGTCGGTTGTCAACGGCCTTTGCGGTATGCTTTACAATCGGCGCGAATTCAGATAATTTTCTCATGAGCTGGGCAAGGCTTGCTGTGGCCTGCCAGCGTGTTCTTAAAAATTCCAGTTTCGTATCCGAGGATGCGAACTGGAGTCTCTTCTTGCGGGAAGAGGGATAAACGGCTGCGGCCGGGAAGGAGCAGGGGCATGCTATCGGGAGAGGCGTATCGGACGGTTGCTGAAGTGGCGGCAGATTCGGGTTGCTGGGCAACGTTCGTGCTTATTTCGCACCAGCCCATTCCTGAACAGGTTGCGCGGTTGGAACAAGTGTTCCTTGCTGCCGCACGCAAGAACGACGACAAGGAAGCCAAGAAATACGTCGGGTTCATCTGTCGGGCGCTCGACGACGGGCAGTTCGTGCCGTTGCTCAAAGAGGAGCGAGGTCGGCGCGCTCTCTCCGATGATTGGCGGGCCGTGGAGCAGGCCGGAGCGAGAGCCCAGCAGGCGCGCGCTCAAAAGATGATGGAGCTGTATCCGCAGCTGCCATCCCACGGTACCGGCGATGCGCGGGAGCTTCTGGCCGAGGACGAGAGTCGCCCGATAAAGATAAATGTCCCGGTGCTGCTCGAGACGCGCAGAGCGATGCTGACCGAAGTGGCAGCCTGGTGGAGGCTCACCAAGGACGAAGAGGAGGCGGCGCGTCTCTTCCAGTTTCTCCAGTCGCGCGAGCTGCGTTTCGAGCCGGAGAAAAAGATGTTCCGCGAGGTTATCTACAAGGCAACGGACGCATCGTTCCCGCCGCAGCGCCTCGTTGAGGCACTCCTCGCGCTCGCGCCGAACGGCGACTTAAATCTCGATTGGGGAGATCAACTGGAGCTCGGCCGGATCCTCGCGATCGCCTGGGCGCGGAACAGCGATTTGAGCCAAGTTGCGCGTAAGTTGCGCACGGTGCAGCCGCTCGTTGGCTG
>JACQMJ010000002.1:0-4821 GCA_016203665.1 Candidatus Sungiibacteriota bacterium | reverse complement strand
GCTCTGCGGTGCGGATGCTTTATTAATCCGAGCTTGCTCGCCTCCGCAGAAAGCCACGGGTTTACCCGTGGATGTCCGGCCTTCGTCCAGCCTTGGTAGCCGTAGCTGCTACGGTCGCTTACGCTCCATAGCTTCAGCGACGGAGCGCGGAGTAGGCCAGCCGAAGCGGCTGCTTCGGTCGCTTACGCTCCATAGCTTCAGCGACGGAGCGCGGAGTAAGCAATGCGTGGGGGTTTCACTTATGCTAAGAAAGTCTTTGGACGTCATCGCGTCGGTTTCCACAGCGGGCGGTTCCAGCGTGTCGCCGTTGAGAACCGGCGCTCTCGCAGAGTCAGCGACGGCGGGGGCAGGTCATTTTTCGATTTGGTCCGAGCGCATCATAAAAGGGTTTTTGTTCGGACTTCTATTTTTAGTGCCGCTTATCTGGCTGCCGTTCACTCCCAACGGCCTTTTTATAAAGGTAGCGCTGGTTGAGGTCGTAGCGGTGGTCATCATCGCCGCGTGGCTGGCCAATGCTCTTTTAACCAAGACCATCCGCTACCGCCGGGCGCCGTTCAATCTTCTCTTTCTATCCATCGGCGCGGTTCTACTTGCCGCCGCTGTTTTTTCAGCGACGCCCTGGACGAGCTTCTGGGGCGATGATCCGACCGGCGAGAAGACCGCAACTATCTTTTCATTCATGGTTATTTCCCTGGCTATCGCGTATTTCTTTAGGCGCCGGGATGCGAAGCGCGCGGTCAACATCCTTCTGGTTTCATGGAGTGTTCTTAGTGCCTACGTCTTCCTTTCGATAATAAACAGTCGGTTTTTTAGTCGCTTTCTCCCGTGGTTCGACATAAATCCCGTCGGCACCGTCAATGCTCTTAGCGCGTTTTTGGCGGTCGGGTTTCTGTTTGCGCTTGGGTTGCTCCTTGTCCGATCTTACGGCGCCTCCGAAGAAGGGATGCGGGCAACACGGCGGCTGGCGTTCGTAACTCTTATTCTTGTTCTTCCTTCGCTTTTGCTGACCGCGTTCTGGGTGGCGCTGGTTGCCATTGCCGCGGCTCTCGCGATTTTGATTGCGTTGAACTTCAGCTGTTCCTGGCCAAGTGCGGGCAGGGATGGGCATCACGCCTTTGGTGGACGCGCCGTGGGCGTTGTTTTTCTCGTTATTGCAGTAAGTTCTCTCTTGGCGTTCACCCGGCCGACATTTTTCAGCCGTCTCTATTCGTCCCCCCTTGAGGTTTCGCCCTCATTTGCCTCGACTCTGGCCATTGGCCGGAAGGCTCTCGGTGAGTCGCCGGTTCTTGGTTTCGGGCCGGCGAACTTCCGGGTCGCGTATAATCGTTTTCGCGCGGGTTCGATCAACGACACCCCTTTCTGGACGACGCGGTTCGGCCACGGCTTTTCGTTCCTGGCGACCGTTCCTTCCACTCTCGGAGTTCTCGGCATCGCGGTTTTTCTCGGTTTTGTTGCCAGTGTCTTTGTCTTCATCGGCCGGGTGCTGTGGGCTGCACCGGGGCCCGACCCGCTCCGCTGGGCCCCGGCGGGAGCAACGCTCTTAATCTTAATTCTCTGGTTCATCTATGCCTCGAACTTCAATGCCTCGTTTGCGCTTTTTGCGATGTTGGGATTGCTCGTGGCGCTGACTGAGCGCGAAGCCTCGCCGAGCGGTGGCGAAATCGGGGGTCTTCACGGCCGATTGCGGAGGTGGTTTGAGGTGCGGGAGCGGGTCATTGCCGTCTCGCATCCGGCGCTGACTTTCGCCGTTTCGCTTGTCGGGGTTTTTGTAATTGCGCTTTCGACCGTGGCGCTATATAGTTTCGTCGCCCAGTACGCAAGCCACATATACTTTCAGCGGGCCAGACGCGTGCTGAATCTCTACGGGAATACGGATACGGCCCGGGTGTTCCTTGAACGCGCCGTTCGTCTCAATTCGACTGATGAATTTCTCTATCAGAGCCAGGCCCAGGTTGCCGTCCTTGACCTGAATCGCATTATTGGGCAGGCCGCGGCCAACCCCGACCGGGATGTTTCTGCGCAGTTTCGCGACGAGTTTGCGCGGGGAGTGAATGCCGCTCAACGAGCCGTGAAGCTTGCGCCGGCCAATCCGCAGAATTGGTTTATACTCGGTCAGCTTTACGAGACGGCCATGCCTTTTGTCGCCGGCGCTTCGCAGGCGGCATTGGAGGCCTACGGGCGCGCCGGCCGGGAAGATCCGGTTACGCCCGTGACGCAGACGGCAAAAGCCCGAGTATTACTTACCACCGCCGAGCTTGCTTCGCTCCAGGCATCGCGCACCAGCGGTGCGGAGCGCGAACAGCTTGATGTTGTTTATAAAGGATCGCTCACGCAGGCCCGCGCCGAGCTCGAGAAGGCCCTCGCGTTGAAATCTGACTTTGCCGATGCGCACTTTCTCCTCACTCAAATTTCAACCCGCGAGGGCAAAGTTTCCGAGGCGATTCGGAACGCTGAAGTGACCGCGGCACTTGCCCCCCAAGACATCGGTGTGGCTTTCCAGCTCGGGATGCTCCACTACCGGAACAACGAGTTTGAGCGCGCCCGAGCTGTGTTTGAACGTGCCATCGGGCTAAACGAGAATTATTCCAACGCTCGCTACTTCCTAGGTTTGATTTACGACCGCCAAGGCAATCGCCCGGCGGCGTTGGGTCAATTCAAGAAAATTGCCGCCCTCAATCCGGAGAACGATGAGGTGAAGCGGATTGTTGCCAACCTTGAAGCCGGCCGGCCGGCATTGACCGGTATTGCGCCGCCCGCGCCTGCTCCGGAACAACGCAAAGAAGCGCCGGTCACGGAAACCGAGAAGAGGCGGTAGAGACAGTAGGTTATGATGTGGCTTAAGCGGTTAAATAGCGAAATTGCATCGCCCCACGCCGCGGCTCTTCTCTTGGGAGGCGCGGCGTTTTTGAGCAAGCTTTTGGGTATGTTTCGCGACCGGCTGCTGGCTGGTCGTTTCGGGGCCGGGGACACGCTTGATAGCTACTATGCCGCGTTCCAAATTCCGGATATCCTCTTTACGGTCTTCCTTGTCGGCGCGGCATCAGCCGCGGTCCTGCCGGTGTTTGTCGCCTATGAACGCGAGGGTGCGGAGTCGAGCGAGAAGTTTGTTTCCAATCTCCTGACCGTTTTCAGCGTTTTTGCTTCGCTGGCCATTGTTGCTGCGATCATTGGTGCGCCGTGGCTGGTGCGCCTTGTTGCCCCGGGATTCGGGGCAGAAAAGCTCCGTCTGGCCATCGAGTTGACCCGGCTTTTGCTGGTGAACACCCTGTTCCTCGGCATTGCCGGAATTCTCTCCTCGGTCCTGCAGGCCCGCCACCGTTTTTTTGTTTTTGCCCTGCCGCCGATTGTTTATAATCTCGGCATCGTTGGCGGAATACTTTTTTTCGTGCCGTTCTTCGGGCCGATCGGCCTGGCATACGGAGTTTTGGCTGGCGGGGTTATGCAGATTTTGATTGCGGTGCCGGCGCTGGTTGACATGCGCTTTGGTATCCGGCCGCGGTTTCAGCTTGATGAGCCGGGGCTTAGGCAGGTGACCAGAACCGCGCTGCCGCGCGTTCTGGCTATTGTCATGAACCAGGTGGTGCTGGTCGTGCTCGCCGCGATTGCTTCGTTCTTTGCCGCGGGATCGGTAAGCGTATTCAGGCTTGCGGCTAATCTGCTCTATGTTCCGGTTGGGCTTTTTGGCGTAAGTTATGCCTTGGCAATCTTCCCGAAGATTTCGCAGGCGGCGGTTCGGGGCGAATACAAGCGCTTCGCCCATCAGTTGCAAATGGGCGTGCGGAATATTCTTTTTTGGGTACTGCCGGCCGCCGTGCTTTTCGTCGTGCTCCGCGCGCACATCGTTCGGGTGGTGCTGGGCGCGGGCGCGTTTGACTGGGAAGATACGCGGCTGGTGGCCGCGGTGCTCGCCGTACTGGCTTTAGCCGTTGTTTCGGAAAGCATTCTGCCGTTGATCCTCCGCGCTTTTTACGCTCTCGGACGGACGCGCGAGCCGCTTTTTTGGGATTTCCTGGGATCGCTTACGGCCGTAGGGCTTAGCCTCGGTTTTGCCTTTCTCTTTTTCTGGCAGCCGCCGGCGCTGGCAATGCTGGCTCGAATCTTGCGGATCGGCGATCTTGCCTCGCCGGACATTCTCGCTGTGGCGCTTGGCTTTGCCTTGGGTTCAATTGCCAATGTTTTCCTGCTTTCTTTTGCGCTCCGCCGGGTGTTGCGTCTAACCGGTGGCGCGCGGCCGGCTATTGGCCGAGTGGGGTCAATGGTCGCGGCCGCGCTTATTGCCGGGGTTGCGGCATATCTTACTCTGTTGCCGTTTCCGGCACTGGTTTCAACCCGGACATTCGTCGGCATCGCTCTCCAGGGACTGACGGCCGGCGCGGCCGGCCTTGCGGTTTACGGTTTGATTCTCGCCTGGCAGAAAAATCCTGAAATTTTAGCCATTGCCGAAAGCTTCCGCCAGCATCTGGTCAGTCTCGGCCGCACCCCCGAGGTTTTTGAAACCGAGAAGCTTGATGGCGATAGCGCAAGATAACTGGGCCCGCAACTGGCCGCGCGGGCATCCAAACCAAAGAACAAAGAGTGGGAGTAGTGGAGGGAGGGGATGCAAACAGGGAGATACAGGCGGGAATGTAGGCAGGGGGGACATAAGCAGGGAGATATTAGAACGTCAACATTTCTTCGAAATTTATTCTCCTTCGCCCGAAAACCGCGGGCGGAAGCCCGCGGATGAAGGGCGCGCAAGGAGAATAATCCTCCGAAGCCTTGGCGGAGGAGGATCGGGGCTTCGGAGAATTCCGCCGAGATACCACGGCCGGAAGGCCGTGG
>JACQMJ010000001.1:0-2421 GCA_016203665.1 Candidatus Sungiibacteriota bacterium | reverse complement strand
GCCACGGCCATAATGCCGTCCCGGGCGCGGACCAGCAACGGCGACGCGACAGCAGAGAGCGCCTCAACCAATGAGTTGTCTTTGGCGTCAAAGACAGATACTCCGTCTGTGCCGGCGATGAGAATGGCCTTTTGGGGGAAAGAACCACCCCTGACCCCGACGCGCCACTTGCCGCCGTCCGCGTCCTGGGTGGTGTCATAGACAAACGCGTCCCGGGCTCCGGCCACGGCGCGGCGGGCGCGGTGTTCGCCGAATTGGATGTCTTCGCGGATAAAGGCGTTGCCCGTTGTTTCGTCTATGTTGAACACCGGCCGGCTCTGCCCGTCCGTAACCGCAATCCGGCCCGAGAACCGCGCTTCATCCGTGATGCGCAAACGGCCGGACCGCTCCGAGGAGCCGACGCGGCCGCCGGAGGCCTGCAAAGCGCGCAAAGAGTAATCGGCTGACTGGGCCAGCAAGCCTTGCGGGGTGGCAATCACCAATGTGTCGGACAAGAGTTCTCCCTCATGGTTAGACCCGAACCGCGTGAGCGAAGCCACTTGGGACGCGCCAACGGCTGACCAGGGGGCGCCGGCCGAATCTTCTCCGGATTCATAGGTGGCGAGCACAGCCCCGTCGCCCAAGGCCAAGGCTTTGACGCCGGAAGCGGTGGCCGCATAGATGACCTGCGCGCGCTCGTCCACGTGCAAGCCGGTAATTACCTCGTCATCTTGAGCGAGGCGTACTCGCCGAGTCGAAAGATATAGGCCGGTATTCACATTAGACCCTTCGACTCCGCTGGCGCTCCGCTCAGGGTGACGGTTGTAGGTGAATACCAGCACATCCGAACCCTGGGCAGTGTAGGCGGTTGCGCCGTCCGCGGACACGCGCAAGCCAAGCAAGGGCTCGGTTGATGTTGCGGTATATGATGATGTCGGCGCCAGTTCGTCTTGCAGGTGGACGCGGGCGAACACCGAGAGCGTGCTGGTGGCAATGGCGTACATATCCCCGCTTGGGGCCAAGACAACGCCGGCTGCCGCGCCCGCGTAGTGGGAGGCTGTTTCATCAGAAAGGTTCACCAGATCAAGCCCCGCATCACCGGCAACCGCCAGGTAGGTTTTTCCGGCGATAGCCTCGGTTGAAAGCGAGGTGATTGATGATGAAGTGATGAGGCCCGCGCTGCCGTCATCCTGAACTTGTTTCAGGGTCTGTTTTTGGTCATTGACAAAATCCAGGATGGATACTGTCCCGGCCTGGGCAATGTAGACGCTCCCGTCCGCGGCGGTGATGGCGGTGATGTCCCCGTCATCCGCGGAGATGCTATCGGTCGCGAGTACGCTCCCTCCAGCATGACGGGTGATTTTCTTCCATAAGCTTCCGTCCTGCGCGTTGAAGATGTAGAGCGTGTCGGATGCGGCCGCAATAATGGCTTGTTGCGGGAATGAGCGGGTTCCGCACCGGTCGTTGCTATCCAAATTGCAGGCCTCTGCGGAAGCGTCAATGGCCTCGTTGTACCAGGAGGCGCTTCGGTTGCCCGTAATCCAGGCGCCGCCATCCGCGTCCGCGGCCGTGTCATAGGCAAACACCGAAACCAGGCCCGGAATATCCAGCCACATTTCATAGCCGCTCAAAACCAAATCTTCGCGCACGGTTATGGTTCCGTCTGCGGCTATCCTGAACACGGGCCGCTCTATGGCTGCTCCGGCCACTTGCGCTCCCATCACTTCAAACGAGTTTCCGGCATACAAATCCTGGGTTACAGTGAGTTTTGTCTTGGTCATTTCATCCGCGGTCAACCGGGCCAGGGTGTCTTTGATGGAAATAGGGGTGCTGGTTCCGTTGGCTATGACAAAGTCGTTGTAGGCGGTGATGGCGCTGGCGGTGATGTTGCCGGCCGCCAAAGAGCCCGAAACAGTTAAATCAGTGTTAATGGCCACTTTCCCGCCTTCTTCTTTGACAAACGACAGTTTATTGGCGTTGATCAAATTCGTCAGTTCGCCGGCTTTTTGCGAAAGCGCCAGGCCAAATGAGGCCTCCACCGCGTCCACTTCGTCCGTGATTTTGGCGGCCACAATCGGGTCAAAGTTATAGGCTTTAACCGCGTCCGAAACCAAGAGAGCCACTTCATCCTCTATTTCCATAGCCGCGATGCGGTCCACCACCGCGGATTCCACTTCGGCCACGGTCAAGGATTTGTTGCGGCGGGAGATGAGCGCCTTAATCATACCCGTGCCTTCGGCCAGTCCTTCCAAAGCCACGCCCACAGTGGAGTCTCCGGCCGAGGCGGCCATAGCATAGCCGGGCAAGGCCGCCGAGGTCAAGGAATCGCCGGGCCTAATGGGGCCGTTTTCGGCCGAAACTTTGGCCGGCACCTGGCCGAGCATGCCGACAATAACAGACCGGCTCTTGTCTTGATTTTTGCCGGCATTGCCCACAATCGCG
>JACQMJ010000009.1:0-3154 GCA_016203665.1 Candidatus Sungiibacteriota bacterium | reverse complement strand
CATGAGACCGTTGCGCAAATGGTAGTATTGATAGTTGGGCGAGCCGGCTTTGGCTGAAGCAGACCCCTTGTGGTAGACAACTGCCTGCGGCACGAGTATGCGCCGCCAACTCTGTTTTGCGGCGCGGGTGTTGAAATCAGCGTCTTCGTAGTAGAGAAAATAGTCTCCTGGAAGCAGGCCAATGTCGTCAAACACGGCGCGTTTTATCAGCATGATACCGCCGGTAACGTAGTCCACGTCAATCGGCGCGCTGTCCGCTGGTGCGTGCGCGCGGCGATCATCTGCCAGTTCGCCGTAGCAGCGGTGTGTGCCGCGCGTTTTGAGCCAGTTGAACGTGCCGCCGGCAAACCAAACGCGCGCTGGCGTTTCCATCGTGAGCGCGAGTGGTCCGGCAATGCCGATTGTCGGGTTTGATTCAGCCGCCGCGATGAGGGCGTGCAACGCCTCGGGCGTTACCGCAGAGTCGTTGTTCAAAAGCCACACATAATCGGTCCCTTCGGCGAGCGCTTTCCTCAAGCCCACGTTGTTTCCGCCGCCAAAGCCAAGGTTTGAGCCGGTTTGGATGAATTCGAGCGGATAGTTCGGTTTGGGGTACTTCGCAAAAAGCTCCCATGAATTGTCGCTTGACGCGTTGTCGAGCACGATTACGTGGAAATTCGGATACCGAAGTTCCTTGAGCGAATCAAGGCACGTAACCGTATCCGGTCCGCCGTTCCAGTTGAGAATGAGGATGGTTACTCTTGGGATCATGGGAGGATTATGCGCGCCATATAGCGAGCGGAAAACGGACAACCGCATTGAAGATGCGTGCAAGGCGAGATGGTTCGAGCATAAGTCTCCAGCACCACTCTAGGCCCAAGCGCCGCAGCCAGCCGGGCGCTCGGGGAAGTTGGCCGGAGAGGATGTCGAAAGCGCCGCCCACGCCCAACGCGATTTTCACCGATGGGAGTTCGGTAAGATGTGTTTCGATCCAATATTCCTGCTTTGGCGTGCCGAGGGCGACGAATAGGATATCTGGGCGTGTGCGCCGGATGGTCTCGATATCGTCCGCGTTCTCTGACCAGCCGGCGACCGAAAGCGCGGGCCACTGCTTTCGCAGACGCGTGGCGGTACGTTCAGCCGCACCGCGTTTGCCGCCGAGAAGAAAGACGCATTTTTTCAAAGCGGCAGCGAGTTCACAGATATCCGTCATTACTTCCACGCCAGGGACACGCTCGGCTTCGACGCCTCGCCGGCGGAGCGCCCAGACAAGCCCGACGCCATCGGGCGCGGCAAGCGAGGCCGAGTTGATAATGGCGCGCAGGCGCAGGTCGCGGCGCGCCGCCATGACTATTTCGGGATTGGGGGTTATGACCACGTGTTGACTGCCGTCGGCGAGCAGCTGCCGCACGCGATCCAACGCCTGGCTGCGCGTAATCGCATTAACCGCAACGCCGAGTACGAATGTTTTCATACAAGTTGTACGAGGCGACCACGCGGTAGCGCGGGCCGTCCTCACGGAGTGTACTCTCCATCAGGTCAACGCAGTCAACGGCAAAAGCCGCTTCGAGCGTTGCCGCAATCGGCACTCCTTTTAGATGCGGTCCTTTGGCGCGGCCGAGGGTGAGGTGCAACTGTAGGGGTCTTGTTTCGTTGGGAGGCGCAATCTTGGCTGCGCGTGCAATCTGGAACAGTGCGTCTGACAGGTCGGCTGCCGCGGGCTCCGGATCGGCCACCGCCGTCGCCCAGACCATGTTCGCCAGCCCTTGCGGCGGGCCGAGCGTGATCTCGGTCAATTTGAGAGCGAAGGGCCGAAAACTGTTCAGCATACCTCTAGCCTTTTGGCGCAGTATAATGAGTTGTTCGTCATCCACGTTGCCGAGAAACAGTGCCGTGAAATGCAGGTTTTCTGGTTTGGTCCAGCGCACCGGGTACCGGCGCCACTTCTCTTGATACTTGACGAGTTCTGTCCGTATGTCGTCTGGTATGTTTATCGCAAAGAAAAGCCGGTGTAGCATATTGTTATCTGATCAGTCTATCGTGAATTTCCCCTCCTGTCAGTTTCGAATGTTTTGAACTTTGAATTTTGAGCTTTGAGCTTTCCCGTCCCCGTATGTATATCCTCCGTGTTGCCCCACTGACCACCATCCCCCTGCCCCATGAGCAGGTGCTGGATTACTTTTTTCGCGAATCACTGCCAGCGGGGGCATTCGTGGAGGTGGTGCTCAACCGCCGCAGGGTGTTGGGCGTTGTTTTTGCGAGCGCGCCGCTTGCCGCGGTCAAAGGCGCGGTCAGAAAGTCGGTGCGCTATACGCTGCGCGCGGTCAGCCGCGTCGTGTCTCCTTCGCCCGTGCTCACGGGCACTCAACTTGAACTTGCCCGGTGGGTGGCCAAGTACTACTGGGCGCCGCTTGGGCACGCTCTCAAAACAGTCCTGCCGCAGGCAATCCTCAAAAGTCCCCTCGCCATTGGACCAGAACGTCGGGCAGTAAGGGCGCCAGGAGCGACGCCTCGGCTCATCTGGAAGGCTGATCGCCGGGCAGATTACCGGCGTCTCCTCAAACGCGCGTTGCTCGGAGGGCGGCAAACGCTTTTCCTGGTGCCGGATCAGGCGGCCGAGGTCTATTGGCGAGCGTGGCTGGAGCGGGAACACATTGCGCATGCAGCGTACTCATCGAGCGTGCGCCCCACAGCCACTCGGGCACTCTGGCAGCGGGTGGCTGGGGGTGAGGCGATGGTGGTATTGGGAACGCGTTCGGCGCTGTTTCTTCCGTTTGCCAACCTGGGGCTGGTCGTGGTGGATGAAGAAGATTCAAGCGCCTATAAGTCTTGGGAACAGAGCCCGCGCTACGACGCGCGGGAAGTCGCGGAAAAGGTAGCCGAGCTTTTTAAGGCGCAACTGGTGTTTGGCGCTTTGTCCCCCACGAGTACGGCGATCGTGCGCGCAAAGCGCGGGCGAGTTACGATGGTCGGACCGGACGCCGGCGCCGGACGGTTGCTCAACTCCACGGTGGTTGATCTAAAGCTTGAACGGCGCGCGGGAAACGAATCGCCTTTAGGTTTCAGTTTGCAAAAGAGGATCACTCAAGCGCTGGCGGAGAAACGTCCGGTGATTCTGTTTATCAATCGGCGAGGCACCGCGCCCGTGGTGCTCTGCCGCGATTGTGGGGCGGTG
>JACQMJ010000008.1:0-151425 GCA_016203665.1 Candidatus Sungiibacteriota bacterium | reverse complement strand
TCGGGAGAAAACGCTTGGGCGGCGCTTTGCGCCGCCACCGAAATGGTCGGCAAATTTGAAAAAAGTTTGATTGTGGAGCCGGAGGCGAGATTCGAACTCGCGGCCTTCACTTTACGAAAGTGCTGCTCTACCACTGAGCTACTCCGGCGTTTAAAACATGACAAACTATAGCACACTCGTCGGGGGTTTAAAGACTATTGGCGCGGCGGTTCCGGCCGCAGTGCTTCCTTTGTGTACGTGTTCGTCGGGCTCCAGAGGAGCCACCCTGACGCTCCGGCGTCCTTGGCGGCATTGATCTGGGCGCGGACTTTCTCCGCATTGTAGTGAATGCCCCGCGCCGTATCCACGCCGAGGTCGAAGTCCTGAAGCCACGGCCGGAGTTTGGCGATCTTCCCCGGTGAAGTCGATGCAAGCGATGAAGGCGATGAAGTCGCTACGTTTCTATCGTTTTGATCTGTCGTCGTGGCCCGGCCGGCCAGCACGTCGCCCGCGATTAAGAGCGAGCGATAGACGACGTCATACGGCTGATTCGCGGCTGTGCTGGCGATGTTTGAGGCGCGGTACGGATAAAAAAGCGCCGGTAAGTTACGCACGGGGTCGGCCGTCACCTGGAATCCCGCGTAGTAGTGTGAGGGATAAACCATGAGCGATACGTAGTTAAAATTTTCTCCGATATCCGAGAGGCGCTGGCCAATGCCGAGATCGGCCTGCTGAAGCGCTACATACCCAAAAAGATCCGCAGAGAGGATAAGATCCGGGCGATACTCTTTCAGATGGTCGTGAAGGTAGCGGAAGAAAGCGCGGAGAATTCCCCATTTGGGCTGCCCCGGTTGGAATATCGGATAAACTGCGGCGGCGACATTGCCGTCAGACGGGAAGCGGATGTAATCAAATTGAATCTCATCAAACCCGGCATCGCTCGCGGCTTTGGCAACGGCGAGCTGGTAGGCCCAGACCTCGGGCGCGGCCGGATCCATCCAGGAGCCGCCGCGGTTATCATTCCATATACGGCCCTGTCCGTTCGCCTGACCGGCGGGCGGGTCCGGCTGGCGGGTGTCTTTCCATTTCAAGTACCACGCCGGATGAGCTTTTTCCTGTGAGCTGTCTTTGAATACGGCGATGCGTGCAATGACCCAGGCGTTTTTACCGTGGAGAGTGCTGATAAGATTTTTCAGTTGGTCGGTGATGATGGCGCCGCCGCGGGTTTCTTTGACGTCTATGACTACGCCGTTCAGTTCAGTTTCGTCGATCAGAGTTATGATGCCTTCTCGGAGTTTCGTTGCCGGACGGCCGCGGTCGTTGGCCACGTCCGCGCTCATATATAGGCCCTTCACGTCTTTTGCCCGCTCCTCGGCGGTGCGGATGCGCTCGGCCAGGCGTTCGGCCTCGGCGGCCGCGCGGCCGGCATCCGTGTTAGTGACGACCCTGTCGGGGATGAAATAATCAGCCGCAAGAACGCCGCTGATGGCGACGATGCTGGCAGCGAGTATAAGGCTCCACTTCACGTTCCTCTCACTTCGTTATAACGATCATCCCCTTCCGACCGCCTATAACGGTCTGGTCCGAGCCGGTCCAATCGTGGATGGCGCGTTCCAGCACGTCATAGGCGTAGCGGTAGTTTTCGCCGTTTTTCGTGCCGGGGTCGTTGGTAATGAATTCCCTGTTCGCGTCATCGTAGCCGCGGATGACAAGCATATGGTAGGGCGGCGGAACGGCATAATAGGGGTTCCTAAGAAGGGCGCCGGCGACGGGTACGACGACGAGGTTGCCGTCGGCCAGCGCACGCCTGATGTCGCCGCCGCTGATGTCATAGAGCACCTGGGTCTTCCGGTAGCGGTAGTAGCTGGTGATCAGTTTAGCCGTTTCACGGAGCGCCGTGTCATTGCTGTATCCAAACATATAATTTTCAAAGGCGACGAGATTTAAAATGGCATTGTGCGCCCGTTCCGGGTTTATCGTCTCGCCGCGCGCCCAGGCCATGGCCATAGCCACGGATGCTTCCTCGCACGCCTCATCGTACGGTTCTGACCAATCGCCGAAAGGAGCCTGCGTTGTGAACGGCACATCAAGGAGTACCCGTACCGGCAGTGTTTCAATATCCGCGACCGCTGGCTGCAATCGTTCCGGAGGCGGATACGAGGTTCGCGCTTCCAGCACCGGCATGCCGAGCGTAGCGTGCTGCCATACGGATACGCCGATGGCTATTCCAAGAACGCTTGCGGCAAGCTCCGTGCCGCGAGCGGCGTTCCCGAAACGAAACGGTAAATGCATGGGTGCCAATATAGCATAAAAATATACGCTTTTCCAGCATGCGCCGCGGTTGCGCGGGGCGGCATTTTCTGCTACGGTCATTTTCATGGATGTTCTTGAACGGATTTTTGATTCTCCCATCCGGGCCAAGCTCCTGAAGCTTTTCCTTATGAACCCGGATGTGCAGTTTTCAGCCACCGATGCGTCGCGCCAGCTCCAGGTACGGCCGGTTCAGTTTGCAGCCGAGGCGCGGCGGCTGAAGGAACTCGGCCTCATCAGGTCAAATTCGGCCTGGCTTTCCACTCTGCCCAGCGGCAAAGTGAAATCCAAGCGCCGGACGGTCGCCAAGCGCACGAAGATTTTCGCCGCAAACAAGGAATTTCCACTCTTCAATGAATTGCGGGCGCTCGCCCTGAAGTCGGCGCCGCACGCCAAAGGGCCGCTCGCGGCCAAGATCAAGCGCTTGGGCGTGATCAAACTCGCCGTGCTGGCCGGGGTTTTCATTGATAGCCCGACTTCGCGCGTGGACATGCTGCTTGTGGGCGACGGCTTCAAAAAATCGCGCTTCAAATCGCTCATCCAGTGGCTGGAAATCAGGGTCGGAAAGGAATTGAATTACGTTGCCATGTCCACCTCCGAGTTCAAGTACCGCATGGATATGTATGACCGCTTCGTGCGCGATATTCTTGAATTCCCGCACGAAACGGTGATCAACAAATTAGGTGTCTAGTGACTAGCAAAGAGTTTTGTTGGCGTTCAGCATTCATTTTTCACCGAACTGAATTTTTGGACGGTTAGCTCAGTGGTAGAGCACTGCATTCACATTGCAGGGGCCGCTGGTTCAATCCCAGCACCGTCCATAAAAATCGGAGGGAACATTCGTTAATCGAGCTACTCGGTTTTTCGAAAGTTGCAAGCGTGTCATGCTTGTGATTTTTGGTTAGATGCGCTACTACTCGAATCAAGTAGTGGGTCCTCGTGACTGTGGTCAAAAAGAGGTTGACTATCCGAAATTAGAACTGGAGGTGTCGCATGGAAACCGCTGCAGTAGCGGGAGTTCCGGGGCTCGGAGTTGTTCGCACCGCAGTCAGCGAAGCAGCTCGGGTGATCAAACGACTGGTCCTCGCGAGGATCAGCGAGCTCGGAGACCAGTTCCCTATGATGATCTTCGCCACCGAGTACGATCGCTGGGTCTCGTCAGACGAGATCGGTGATCATGCAGTGCACAAGACCACTGCACTGCCGGGCATCCCGCTCACGTCGAACCGTGGCTGGTGGGGTCGTGGTCAGCCCTACATGGTGGTTCTGACCCCAAAGGGGATCTTCAAGTACCCCTACATTACCGGTGACTACGGGAAACCGTTCCCACACTTCCAGGCTGGAGTTGAAAGCGATCGGCTATGGGCGCAGTTCGGCGAGTACGCGCTTTCCCTGTTGTATCCGCGACCTGTCACGAGCGATATCAAAGGCCGCGACACAGCAGGGCTCTTCGCGGATATCGGCCAAGAGTACTGCCGCTACTGCCAGTGTGTAGCTCCCGCCAGCGAGTTCCGAATGGAGAATCGCTGCCCGAAGTGCGAGACCGACAACTGGCTTGCGCAATACGGCGTGGACGCGGAATAACGGTCTACTAGGTAGGTCCAGGAGATATCCGGAATCTCGTCGAGGCCGCCGCTGGGAGCAGTATCCCAGCGGCGTTTTTCATACCAGCGAGTTCACCGATAGCTGACTGTAACAGCTCTCAAAGTTCGCCATCTGGATCCGCGTCATCACCTGCGCTAGATTGTGTACATATTCGATTAGCGACCCGTTAGGTCCGATTTTTAATATGACGACCGCCCGGGAGGGCGGTCTTGAATTTTTGTCCCTGAAACGCTATTACATTTAATAGGTTAAAATCCATTCAGGCCAGGAGGCCGGCGATGGGGATCGCTGCGGACGGAAAAGAAGCGGCCAGCATTCAGCTGGTGAAGGACGCGGAAGAGTTCGCGCAAAAGGTGTTCGACCTCCAGCCGCAGAGGACCGTTTTCAGCGGTCCGGATGAGGACGCGCTTATCCTGGAGGCCATCAAAGCCTTCATGGACCAGCGGGCCAAGGGCGGCGATGACATGAAGACGGTGCTCGCCGAGGTTGCGCCGTTCGTTGAGGCCCTTGCCGGACGGACGCATGACGAGGTTACCGGCATGACCGGCGAGGAGCTCTTCGGCCGGATTTGCGCCGCGCTGCAGGGCCGCGGCGTGGAGCCGCGGCCGACGCTCGTCCAGCTTCGGCGTGAGGAGCGCGAGCAGTGCATCAAACTCATCTGCGGCCAGTGCGCCAGGGGGGATCGGCCCGTTCTCCGCGACGGCTGCTGGTGGCATGGAACACCGCGGAGATGGTGGTCGTTCCTGTCGAACAATTTCTGCGACGCCGCCGAGATCTGGCACCTCATCAACGAGAGCGGGTGAGGCGGCCGGAGCCGCGCGCCGAGGCCCAAAGGCTTCGGCGTTTTATTTTAAGCTCTCTTGTTGATTTATTGCGATTGCTTTGCTACTAATGAGATCTATGCGTAATCAGGTTTATAAGCCGACCGATTCCATGAATCCGCGCAACTGGCGCGTTTCCCTTTATATTGCCGGAAACGCCGCTAACTATTTCGCCCGGTTTGTTTTGAGATTCCATTCCCATACATATTTACGATCGTAACTATTTATGGTTTTGACGGCCTGATCCTAGAATCCAACAAGACCGCCCCGGCGAGATAGAAGCCGGGCGGTTTCTATTTCGGCGCAGTTCATTCCAAACAAGGAGGCGGACATGGGACCGGTGTTCCTCAAAGGCGCTGTGGTAACGCTTCGGCCATTGGAGCGGCAGAGTGATTTTGCTCTGTGCTGGCAGTGGATCAACGATCCAGGTATCCGGGAATGGCTGGCAAGCTTTCTTCCGGTGACAGAACGGGAGGAAGAACAGTTCTTTAGCCGTGAGCGACCAAATGATTTTTTGCTCGCGATTGTAACAGGAGGTCAGGAGCCGCGGCATATCGGCAACATCGGGGCGCATCGCATTCATTTGGCTGATCGCACGGCCGAGCTCGGCATTCTTATCGGCGAGCCCGACGAATGGGGCAAGGGCTACGGCACGGATGCGGTGCTGACGCTTGCTCGCTACCTGTTTCACGAGCTCGGCCTGGTGAAGCTCGTCTGGCAAGCGCTTAGCCCGAATGAGCGGAGTATTCGCCTGGCCAAGCGCTGCGGCTTCGAAGTCGAGGCCGTGCTGAAAGAGGAAAAGTTCCGCCATGGTCGCCGCGTGGACGTTGTGCGGCTTGCCATGTTCCGCTCGCAGTTTGAAGCGGCCTGGGAGAGTCACCAGGAGCGGATGCGGAACGGAGGCGGCGCGGTGAAGGCGTCAGGGTAGAATTCACCGGCTCGGGCAAGCGCCCGAGCCGGTTTATAATTGGCAGCGAGGGAGAAGTGAAAGCTTGCTTTCACCTCGACCGAGTGACCAATGGTTGCTCTTGACACAACATTGATAAACGATGTGAAACTTGTGTGAAAAGTTTCGCGACAAACAAATGGCATTTTTAAAAGCAAGTAAATATGCGGTGTGAAAATTCATGTTTCACAAAAATCGAATTTGTTTGTCGCGAAATCAATTCGAATTAATTTCAAAAATGAGCCAAAATAGCGAAATTGGTATTCTTGGCGAAAAAGCAGCAGCCGATTTTGTCGTGAAACACGGTTTTAAGATCCTTGCGAGAAACTTCCGCAAGCCGTACGGCGAAATAGATATTGTCGCAGAAAAGGATAGGGTTATTCGCTTTATTGAGGTAAAAACTAGTAAATTCTATCCAGGTTCGGCATTTGCTCCGGAAATCCGGGTAAATGCACGAAAGAGAAGGAATTTAAAGAGGCTCTGCGAAACATACCTCTGGGAAGCCCATGTTTCACAGGACCAGCCATGGCAAATTGACGTAATTTCTGTTATTTTAGATGGTACGGCTATCCGGGGAATTAATTTCTTTGAAAATGCAGTGTTTGAGCGAAAATATTGAGATTTCGCGACAAACATATTGCATTTATTGTGAAAACTCGAATTTTCACACCGCATATTTGGCTGTTTTTTAAAAATCGAATTTGTTTGTCGCGAAATCAATTCGATTTTTCCGGGCCGTAGTGTAACGGCAGCACGAGTCCTTCTTGCCCCGCCCCAGATTCGCCGGGGCGTGGTGTAACGGCAACATGCCCGCTTTGGGAGCGGGTGACTCCCGGTTCAAATCCGGGCGCCCCGATGAGATAATCTGGGGCGGGGTGAAGGAAAATTTAGTCCCGGTTCAAATCCGGGCGGCCCGAAATTAAGCAAAACCGGCAATTCTACACAGAATCGCCGGTTTTGCTTGTATTTCTATCGGTCATTTCTAATGTCCGATAGAAAAAGTCGTCGATATAGCAAAAAATTTGACTTTTTCTCGCTATATGATAAAACTATTGAAGTCGCCTTGATTGTCAAGGCGCATTGGTAAGCACTTTTCTAGCAGCCAGGGCTTTTTGCCGCTGGCACGGAGGATCGCAAATGGGCGAACGGGTACACGGAGTGCTGCCTGGAATCCATGTCCGTGGTTTCGGGTCCGGAGGGAATCAAACGCTGCCGATGGAGCTGCACGACAATCCTCATCTCTCCGACCTTGTCGCGCAGTTCATCCGCCGTACCTACGGACCGTCGCTCCCGCTCTCTGATGAGATCGGTTCGGATGGCGCCATCCATTTCGGGCGCGGCGGCCCGTACGACGAGCACTCGAACCTGGCGCTGCTTTTCGGTGACGGGACCAACGGGCGCGAATGTGAGGCCACCCTCGTGGCCAAGCGCTTCGGCGTTCTGGATCTCCCGGAACTCCAGCCGCTCCTGGAGCACGTTCTCCCCGTGGACACCCGCGGAGAGCAGAAAGGCATTCTCCGCCTCGGCAGAATCGTGGAGCGGTTTTGGGACATCTTCACGGAGTCATGGCAGTTCGTCCACTGGGCCGAACTCATCATCCGGGCCTCCATCTTCTACGAACGCGGTATCACGAAGGAGGGGGCGGTAGACCCGGCGTTCATCATCGGCTGTATCGAGGAAGCCTGGGCGCGCGCCAAGCGCGGTTTCCCGTACCCGGTTCCACCGAAGATCATCGCCTACTTGCAGTCCCTTGGGGAGGATGGTGCGGCGGCAAGCTTCGATGAGCTCAAGCTCTTCGGCCTGCCCTACTGCGCGGTCATCCTCTGGCGCTACTTTCGTCTCCGCGCCGAGAAACTCAACCGCTTCGGCATCCTCTCGGTCATTGACCCCCGCGAGTGGCTCGTCGCGTGGCTTGAGGACGTGCTCCTCGGGGAACTCGTCTACCAGCAGCGCTTCTTCGAGGCCCAGCCCGATGCCGATCGCGCGATCTACGGCGATGTCACCTGCCGTGGGAAGGCAGCCCGCATCGCGGTCGTGGTGTCCGATCAGCCGCGGGTGCACTCGGTCATCACCGAACGGCACCCCGAGGTCATACTCACCGTTGTGCGGCGTACGAGCGGTCACATTCAGTGCTTTCGGCGCCGCACTCACCAGCTAGTCCGCATCAAGGATCGGATGCAGTTCCTCGCGGCGCTCATCCGCGCCCGAGAGCAGGAGAAGCGCGGTGTGCCCGTTTCCTCGTGGGACGAGCTCACCGCTGTGCACGGGCCGTTCGGAGCGGAACAATGGTTCTATGATGCGCGGACCGGCGACGTTTACTGCGGTACGCGTACGCAGTCACGCGTCAGGGCCTCCCGGCTCTTCAACGAAGAGTTCTGTCGGTTCGCCGTGACGGCGCTCAAGGACAGCTGGGACGAGCTGCTGAAGCAGTTCATCATCAGCCATGGCGGAACTGTGTGGACGCCGAAGGTGCCCACGGCCGAGCCGGCGGCGACGGTTGCGGAGTAGCTGTTAGTAGCATCGGGGGTGGTGCACGCGCGTGCGCCACCCCTATTTCATTACTTGTCAGTCGCAGTCGTTGATTTTTCGGCCGGTACTTGGTATCATCAAAATCTCTCGCATGCGCAATTTTTCCAAAACCTTCGTCTACGCGTTGATCGTCTTCGTCCTCATCTCCGGGCTCTGGGCGCTCTTCCAGGGGCAGTTCACGGAGCGGCGGGAGCTTTCGATTTCCGAACTCGTCGCCAGCATCAATGACGGCAAAGTGGAAAAAATCACCGTGGAAGATGACACGCTCATGGTGCGCCTAAAAGACGGCACTGAAGCTACATCGCGTAAAGAATCCGAAGCCGGCCTTTCGGAGACCCTTCGTAATTACAGCGTTGAGCCCGAAAAATTGAAGGATGTGGCAATCGAGATGAAGGCGCTCGGCGGGGTTTCGTACTGGTTGGGCGTACTCCTGCCGTTTTTGGCGCCGCTCCTCCTAATCGGCTTTTTCATCTGGTGGACGGCGCGCCAGGTACAGCGCGGCTCCATGCAGGCCTTTTCCTTCGGCCAGTCGCGGGCGCGTCTTATCACGCCCGAGAACACCCGCCAGCGCGTTCTCTTCAAGGATGTGGCCGGCGTGCGCGAGGCCAAGGAGGAGTTGCGCGAGATCGTGGACTTCCTGAAGAGCCCGAAGAAGTTCTTTGAGATTGGCGCGCGCATCCCGCGGGGCGTGCTCCTGATGGGCGCGCCGGGAACGGGCAAGACCATGCTTGCGCGAGCTGTGGCCGGCGAGGCGAACGTGCCTTTCTTCCACATTTCCGGCTCCGAATTTGTAGAGCTTTTCGTAGGAATTGGAGCGAGTCGAGTTCGAGATCTGTTTAAGATGGCGAAAAAGTCAGCTCCGGCTATTATCTTCATTGATGAGATAGATGCCGTCGGCCGCCATCGCGGCGCGGGCCTGGGCGGGGGGCATGACGAGCGCGAGCAGACGCTGAACCAGATCCTTGTTGAGATGGATGGCTTTGAAACGAACGAGTCCGTTATCATCATGGCCGCCACGAACCGCCCCGACGTGCTCGACCCCGCCCTGCTTCGGCCGGGCCGCTTCGATCGCCGCGTGGTGCTCGATCTCCCGGACATCAACGATCGTGAGGAGATCCTAAAAATCCACGCGCAGATGAAAGCTCTTGATCGCGACGTGAACCTCCGCGTCGTCGCCGAGCGTACGCCGGGGTTCTCCGGCGCCGACCTGGCGAATGTCATCAACGAGGCCGCTATCCTTGCCGCGCGCGAGGGCCGGAAGTCCGTCGCACACTCCGACCTCGTTTCATCCATTGAAAAGGTTATGCTCGGCCCGGAGCGAAAAAGCCACATCCTGACGCCGAAGGAGAAGGAGATCGTGGCCTACCACGAGGCCGGGCACGCCCTCGTCGCCGCGTCGCTCAAGCACACTGATCCCGTGCATAAGATCTCCATCGTGGCGCGCGGCCGCGCCGGCGGGCACACCTGGAAATTGCCGTCCGAGGACCGGCATCTCTTTTCCCGTTCGTATTTTCTCGATGAAATAGCCGCAGCCATGGGCGGGTATGCGGCCGAGCAGATGATCTTTGACGAGATAACCACCGGCCCGCATAACGACTTGGAGATCGCATCCAACATCGCCCGCGACCTCGTGGCGCGCTACGGCATGTCCGAGAAGCTCGGGCCGGCAGTTTTCGGGGAGCGGCGTGAACTCATCTTCTTAGGCAAGGAAATCGGCGAGGAAAAAAACTATTCCGAGGAAGTTGCCCAGATAATCGACCGCGAGGTGCGCTCGATCCTCTCATCGGCTCTGAAGCGCGCCAAGGATATCATCATAAAGCGCCGCCGCAAGCTTGAGACCATTGCCCAGCGCCTCATGGAAAAGGAAACCATCGAGCGCGAAGAGTTCGAGGTACTGATGGCCGCCGCGGCCTAGCCGCGAGACGCCGCCTCTTGGCAGCGGGTATCACACGATATATGGAAGCGCTCGAAGTCCGCGAACTGCCCTGGGGGCGGGAAGAGGTCTTGATAAAAACCGACACCGTGGCGGTGAAGCTCATTACCGTCAAGCCGGGGCAGCGTAATAGCTTGCAGCGCCACGCCCGACGCGCCGAGTCTTGGACTATTCTTTCGGATGCCGGCGGTACTGTTCACATTGACGAGGCCGAGATGCCGGCCAAAGAGGGCGCAATGTTTAGCGTGCCCGTGGGCGCGCTCCACCGCTTTACCGCGCCGCCCGATGCGGAGATGAAAATATTGGAAGTGTGGTCGGGTGAATGCGATCAGAACGACATCGAGCGGCTGGAGGATGATTATGGGAGGGTGTAATTTTCCATCAAAAGAGGGCATGTAGCTCAACGGCAGAGCTCCGAGCTTATACCTCGGCGGTTCCTGGTTCGAATCCAGGCATGCCCATGAGATCAGGCTACTTACAATTGGCAGCGAGGGAGAAATGAAAAATTCATTTTCATTTCGATCGAGCGAACCAATTGTATCGAGCGAAGCGAAGATATAAAGCCGGGGTCCTTGGTTCAAATCCAAGCGCGCCCATACATATACGGAAAGGTCCCATCAAGGGCCTTTTTGGTCAGGTTCTGTAGTTTGACATATTATTTTATTTGTGCTATACTGTATTTAGTGGTTAGGTCAGTTCTTGGGGTTGGCCCAGGAATGGACCCGTTCCAAAACTCCCCCGCAGCTGGCCCAAAGCCGGCACGGGTAATCCAGGGCCCAAAGCCCTCGGAAAGGAGAAGTCATGGACCAGAAGATGCGCGACAGGATCAAGACAATGTTCGGATTCGAGCCAGTGGTGAACGGTGGTCACAACGTCGGCCTACCGGTCGAGCTCGTCATCATCAAGCGGAAGTTCGAGGAATTCGCACTGCCGTGGCAACAGGCCCACGACCGCATCACCGAGCTCCGGGCCAAGTACGAGCGGAGCGACTGTGCGGTTCCGGCTGACGAGGCGTTGAGGGACCACGAGGAGATCGTCAGGCTCGATCGCCAGCGGGCCGAAGCGCGCCAGATCTTCTACGACACGATGCAGCTGGCGAAGGATGCCGGGTACACCCTCCCCAACGGGGAGGACATCAAGAGTTACTGCCCGGTGATCTAGCTCCCGAGTACAGGTCCAAGGTCCAACGGGGACGCGGGCAGACAACGATGTCTGCTCGCCTCCCCGTTTTGTATTTTAGGCGTTATCTCCGTTGCCGCCGGCGGCCTTTTTCGCTACCATGGCAGGGTTATGACGGTGAAGTCAGCGTATCTGAAAGTTGGCAGGGCAAAAGACATTCCGACCCATGGTGGTCGGGTTTTGTATCGTGCGCTGGAAACAATACCGGGGCTCCTGGCCTGGGTCACGATCGCCGGTATTTTTGTTGCCAGCCGATTTCTCCCGGTGGCGGCGAGTTTTTTTGTCATCGCCTTTGACATCTACTGGCTTTTCAAAACCGTATTTTTGTCTTTGCATCTTCGCGCCGGCTACCGCCAGATGCAGCGGCACTTGAAAACCGATTGGCTTGCCAAACTCCAACAACTAAAAACTGAAAACTATAACCAAGAACTAAGGACTAAGAACTGGCACGACATACACCACCTCATCATCCTGCCGTTCTATAAGGAGTCCTACGAAGTCATGCGCCACGGCCTCCAGGCCATTGCCGCCAATTCCTACCCCAAGGACCGCATGTTCATCGTGCTCGGGGTGGAAGAGCGGGCCGGGCCTGATGCGCTTGCTGTTGCCGCACGACTTGAGCACGAGTTCGGCGGCACGTTCGCGAAATTTTTGACAGTGATGCATCCGGCCGATCTTCCGGGCGAGCTTGCCGGCAAGGGCTCGAACGAGACGTTCGCCGCAAGGAAAGCCAAAGCCGAGCTCATTGATCCGGCTGGCATTACCTACGAGCGCGTCATCGTCTCCTCCTTTGACAGCGATACCATTGTCCCGCCGCACTATTTTGCGATCCTTACCTACCACTACCTCACGGCGGTAAAGCCGCTGCGCTCCTCCTACCAGCCGATTCCCGTCTACTCTAACAACATCTGGGATGCGCCGGCGTTTTCGCGGGTGGTGGCGGTGTCGGGTACGTTCTGGCAGACCATGCAGCAATCGCGG
Source organism: Candidatus Sungiibacteriota bacterium (assembly GCA_016203665.1). Lineage (GTDB taxonomy): Bacteria > Patescibacteriota > Minisyncoccia > Sungbacterales > SURF-37 > JACQMJ01. The sequence continues at coordinate 139,142 of JACQMJ010000008.1, read as the reverse complement.
CCCGAGCGCCTGGCGACGTTCTCCTCGCACTCGATGCCGCTCGCGGCCCTTGTCGGGATGGACTACTGGCACGTGAATATCGTTTCCGAGGATTCGCGGATTTTTTGGCAATCACTCCTCTTTTACGACGGCGACTACCGCGTCGTGCCGCTTTATTATCCGGTGTACATGGATGCCAACGTCGCGCCGACGCTCTTTGAGACGGCGAAGAACGTCTATAGGCAGCAGCGGCGCTGGGGCTGGGGAGTGGAGAACGTGCCCTACCTGCTTTACGGCTTTCTGAACAATCCCAAGGTCCCGCTCCGCCGCAAGCTCTACTTTTCTTTCAATCAACTGGAGGGGTTCTGGTCCTGGGCCACGAACGCCATGATCATCTTTTTACTCGGCTGGCTGCCCATCCTGATCGGTTCGGACCAGTTCAACACCTCACTCCTCGCCTACAACCTGCCGCGGGTGACGCGATGGATCATGTCACTCGCCATGGTCGGGCTCGTGACGTCAGCCTATATCTCCACGCGCCTCCTGCCGCCGCGACCGCCGGGACATCCCATACGCAAGTATGCCTGGATGGTGCTGCAGTGGCTGCTTTTGCCGGTTACCATCATGCTTTTCGGCTCTTTCCCCGGGCTTGAGGCCCAGACGCGCCTGATGCTCGGAAAGTATATGGGTTTTTGGTTTACGCCGAAGTATCGCCGCGGAATTACTACGGCGGAAACGGGAGTCCAGATGCGGCCGCTAGATTAGCGGTTATTCAAAATGCATTGCGGCGCCGGTGCGCTCCACTCGTTCACGAAGTCCCGGGTATTTTTCGAGTTCAGGGTCTTTTGAAATAAGCTCGGCGGCCTCGGCCCGAGCAGCCTCCACCATTTTGATGTTTTTCAGGGCTTCCATTCCCACGTCTGAAATACCCCATTGTTTCGTGCCTGAAAGCTCGCCGGGCCCGCGGAATTGCAGGTCATATTCAGCAAGCTCAAAACCGGTTTTTGCTTCCTGGAGCGCTCGCAGGCGGCGGTTCTCGCCGTGGTTTTCGGTCGTGGTGAAAACGAAGCAATAGGATTTGCGCGTTCCCCGGCCGACCCGGCCGCGGAATTGATGCAATGTCGCCAGACCGAAGCGCTCGCCGCCTTCAATCATCATGATGGAGGCGTTCGGCACGTCCACGCCGACTTCTACTACGGAAGTTGAGACGAGGATATCCAGTTCGCCGCTTTTGAATTTACGCATGACCGCCTCTTTTTCCCTGGGCTTTAGCTTGCCGTGCACCATGCCGATGCGAAGGTCGGGGAAAATTTCTTTAGAGAGTTTTTCGTATTCAACTTTCACGGATTTCACCTCGGACCACTCAAGTTTCTGTTGGCTCGCGCTCGCCGCGGATGAGGCGGACGCGCTATCCGCCGCGGCTTTAGGATCCTCAATCCGCGGACAGATCACGAACACCTGCCCGCCGCGGCGCGCTTCCTCGCGGATGAATTCATAAGTTTTTTCGCGCTCCCCCAGCGGGATGATGCGCGTTTGGACGGGCTTGCGGCCGGGCGGCATTTCATCCAGCACCGTCAGGTCAAGGTCGCCGTACATGGTAAGCGCCAGCGTGCGGGGAATGGGCGTGGCCGACATGGATAGGAAATGCGGGCGTGTTTCTTTGGCGGCGGCGCGCCGCTGGCGGACGCCGAAGCGGTGCTGTTCGTCCACGACCGCAAGCGCGAGTTTTTTGAATTTCACGCGCTTTTCGATCAGCGCGTGCGTGCCGATCAAGATCTGGATCTCCCCGTTCATACACCACTTGGCGAGCTGCGATTTTGAGATGTGCGTTGACGACTTCGGGTTCGTCTTTGAAGGAAACTTCCGGCCTTCGGCTCCGGTCAGGAGGCCGATCCGCGCTTTGAAGGGTGAGAGCCGGCGTATGAATTCCTCAAAGTGCTGGCGCGCCAGGATTTCGGTCGGCGCCATATAGGCGGCCTGGTACCCGGCGGCAATTACATTCAGCGCGGCCGCGGCGGCGACGAGCGTTTTTCCCGAGCCGACATCGCCCTCCAAGAGCCGCGCCATGGGGTGCGGTTTTTGGAAGTCTTGAAGGATCTGACCGATGGCTCGCTGCTGCGCCCCGGTCAGGGCAAAGGGGAGCGCTGCAGTGAAGCGCTTTATAATTTCGTGGTCACTTGCGATTCGAATGGCGCGTTCCTGCTCCAGTTTCTTACGCTCGCGCTGGCGCACGAGCTGGATAAGGAAGATCTCCTCAAATGAAAACCGCTTGCGGCAGGCCTCGGCTTCGGCCGGTGATTTCGGGAAATGGATCGCGCGGAGCGCGCGGTCGGCCGAGGGCAGGTGGTACTTTTTAAGAATTTCCGACGGGAGCGCCTCGGGGACCGCGCCCATGTTCTTGAGCGCGCGCTCTATTTGGTAGCGGAGCCAGCGCGACGTGATGCCGTACGTTTCCGGATAGACGGGCAGGAGCCCGCCCGTAGTGATGAGTTCGGATTCGGTTCCAATAACCGGTTCAAAAAGTGGATTGGCCATTTGTAGGCCAGCCTTAGCCCGCGTAACTTTTCCGTAAAAGCGCACGCGCATGCCCGGCTTCAGGAGCGAGGCGACATAGGGCTGGTTGAACCAGACGACGCCGAGAAGCCCGGTGTCATCGCGCACGATGCCCTCGGCGATGCGGAGTTTTTTCTTCCACGTTTTCTCGGCTTTCAGCCGCACCACCCCGGCGACGACTGTCGCCTTCTCGCCCTCACGGAGGTCGGCGATATGCTTCCGGCCGCCAATCTCCTCGTAGCGCGAAGGGAAGTGATAGAGGAGGTCGCGGATAGTTGAGACGCCGAGTTTGGCGAGGGCCGAGCGCTGACGAGGAGTCAATCTTACGGCTTCCGCCAATGACCGATGCATAACCACATTTATATTTACGATCGTATTCATATATGGAATTTGGCGCGTAAGTGGAGAGCATTATCTATTTGTTCTACAACGAGAAAGCGCACGAATCTGCGCGCCTGGAAAAATTCTATCAGGAAATCAATTTCATTTTGGCAGTCAAAGGGATGTATGAATGCGCTTTTTTGAAGCTCAATGCAGCCGAGCTGGCGAAAATGTCGGCGTAGTGCATCGCGGACGGGCCGCCGTTTTTCAGGGACGTCAAACAAAATGAGGCGCCATTTTTGGTCCCATGACTTTGGGCGGACAATTCGCATATCATCCAAGCGGTATTTAAGCACATATCGTTTCCCGTCATTGTTCAAGGTTATGCGCGTCTCGCCGCCAGGGAGATCGCGGCTATCAATAAGGTGGCTTTCATAGAGGCGCCTTATGGATTCACGAAGCGCATCGGCGCGCAATTTGCGGAGTTCACGCTGCACTTCAGAAATAATGCGGAATGACCGGCGCGGCGAGCGGCTCAAAAGTAGGGCACCGCCAGCGGCGAGTAGGAGAAGTATAGTTCGCTGCGTTTTTCCGATTGCAGGCATAGTACGATACTACCACACACCACCATTCCATACATAAATACGATCGTATTTATGTATGGATTAGTAATCGGTGCAAACTTCATGTGCGTCAATGACGAACCCGCCGGATATGCCGGCGGGTTTTTATAATTTCTTACAGAACACAGCGGCCGTCAGGCCGTAGGTTTCTATTTTATGGATTGACGTGATGTACTAAGCGGCTGGGCGCATGCGCGCCTGCTGGAGTTTACGCTCCATCTCCCGGAGCGTTTGTTCCGCGCGTACGGCGCCGGCGCGGAGACGGCTGACTTCGCTTTCCAGCCGTTTTGCCTCGCTTTCTTTTTCTTTAATTTCTGCGGTGCGTTCTTTTTCTTTCGCACTCCGCGCGGCGATTTTTTCTTTCAGCCCTCGGATTGCCGTTTCTACCTCGCGACTCTCGCGGATAAGGTTTTCCCGTTCTCGTTCCCGGGCCGCATGTTCGCGCTCGGCCGCGCCGGCATCTCCACCGCCGGAACGTTTGATACCTTCAATTTCGCGCCATTTTTGGTCCAGCTCCAACTGTCTCTTCGCCGCGTCACCACGGATGCGAACGATCTCGGCGGCCATTCTCTTTGTATCGCCCTCCAGAGCTTTGCGTGGCTCGCGTCCTATACCACTCTTTACATTCTTGAGCGCGGCTTCCACATCACGAAGTTTTCTCAAAAGCGTTTCCCGTTCCTGTTCCAGCGCTGCGATGTCATTGCGCGCATCCTCTACTATTCCTGTTGTCGTAGTGCGCTCTGTGGCAGTGAGCTTCCGCTCTTTCTCCGCGGCATCGGTGCGAAGTTGCACGATTTTGCGTTCAAGTCCGCGCGCCTCCGTTTCCAGCTGCTTCAATTCGGCGGCATGCTGTTTTGGGCCGAGGCGGCCGGCGGTTACATTTTCTTCGGCACGGGAAACAGCCGCATCAAGTTCGCGGATTTTTTTCTGGCGGGCGACTTGCTGCTGCTGGAGGGCGTCAAGTTCGCGCTCGTCTGCTGATTTTCCGGCCGGCCGGGAGGAGTACTTTAGCCTTTGAAGCTCGCCGCGGGCGCGTTCCAGGAGCGCGGTCTTGTCCTCAAGCTCGCGGCGCATCTTTTCCACCTGCCCGCGTATGCGCTGGACCTCGGAGAGGCTGATGATATTAGCCATTTTTACATTGTACAAGGAGTTTCTTACAAATTAAAATTGCCGCCCAACGGCCGCAATTTACTGGCGTGCCGCTCGGGTTCAGTGCCCCTAGGGCCAATCCTGATGAGGGGTTTTGGCGTGTTTCTTGGATGCTCGCTGACCCCTCTGGGTCGGGTCTGTTTTCAACGGTTTCAGAAGAAAAAAAAATGATAAGCTTAACTCCATAATTTCTGAATGAATCTTCGCAATTTCGGAGAGGACTTTAATTTAATAAACTCACTCATTGTAACCCACTGAAAATCGTCATGCTCATTACTTAGAGTGACTTTATTTTCGCCGGAGTTGCCGCGGTACGCGATCGTAACCCAATATTCCTGATTTACAGCTACGTGTCCTTCGACATCATAGGGTGCGAGGTTATGAACTTCAGAAAGACCAGTTTCCTCTCGCACTTCCCGTATGATTCCTACCATCGGATCTTCGCCGAACTCCAAGTCACCACCCGGTAAATCCCAGCCGCCTGGGTCTATCCGGTGAGTTTGGCTTCGACGGATCGTCAGAAGTTTTCCCTCGGAGTCGAGGATGACAGCTTTCTGTGCTACGTAAATCTTTTGCATTGGCGAGTTTTAGTTGGTTTCGGTCGCTCAAGAGAGCTAACCGTCCAGGTCTCGCTATTGGGCGTGCCCAGGAGGATTTGAACCCCCGACCTCAGCCTCCGCAGGGCTGCGCTCTATCCACTGAGCTATGGGCACATAGGTTCTTCAATTTTTGGTGCGGGGTCCCGGACTGAGCTACGGGCACATGAGGAATTTAGAATCCCAGGCGCTTGGAAATGATATCTAGGAGCGATAGCTCCTGCTCTTCTTCCGGGAGGAAGCGTAGCAGGCTTTGGCGCAACCGCAAGGGGTCGGTATCGCCGAGCGGGACCTTCACTACCGGCATCAGGTGCTTTCGCGAGCGGAGCGCCAGTTCACGGAAAAGCGGCGGATCGTAAAAAATCCAGAAAGATTCAAGCGCATCAAATTCGTAAAGGCGGCTGCCGATTTTGATGCCGCGGGCCGTAACCGCAAATCGTATCTGGCGCGGGGCACGGAAGGCCTGCCCTATTACGAGAAGCCCCGACAGGATGAGAAGGAGCGCAAAGAGAAAATTCCGGAAAAATAGTGCGACAACGGCGCCGATGAGGAGCGCCCCTCCACCAAGGAGCTGCAAGCCGCTGCCGATCGCTTCCGGTTCGGCATCCGGCGTCGTCCATTCAAGGATCGCGTTTTGTACGGTGTCAGTATCGGCTTCGCGGGGAGATAGAGAGTCCTCGTTTTCCAGGAGCAGCGGTTCAGAAGGCGGAGACAGTTCATTCTCCGGCGACACTCCTCCCTTCAGTTCGTTTTTTAACTTTCGGAGATCAATGACCGTATTTGCCATGCTTGCAGTATACCACGGCATGATGCGGCGGGGGTGAGATTCGAACTCACGAAGGGATCGCTCCCTTAACGGTTTTCAAGACCGTCCCGTTCAACCGCTCCGGCACCCCGCCAACAACGGAGGAGGTGGGATTTGAACCCACGGGCGATCTATTGGGCCGCCACGGCTTAATAAGCCGCTCGTTTGTTTTCGTCATTCTTGGCGAAAACCCTGGGCGTATTTTATCCCATGGCGGAGGCGGGAGGATTCGAACCTCCGTGGGGCTTTTTAGACCCCCGCGGTTTAGCAAACCGCTTCCTTAAGCCGCTCGGACACGCCTCCGCCATGGGATAAATATAATGAACGCCCATTCAACGTGCCGACCGGCACGTTGAACCCACTCACGCACTCCTCCGTAAACCATATGAAAATATCATTTTTTTCATCCTTTTGCAATTACGGCACCCCAAACCGTCCGGCAGTCCGCTTTGCGGAGTACCCGCGCCGCCTCGCCGAGCGTTGCGCCGGAGGTGGATACGTCGTCGATGAGGATGGCCGTCCGGCCGGCCACGGCTGCTTGGTCGGCGACGCGGAAAACACCGGCGACGTTGGCGTAGCGTTTTTTAAATGAATCCGTGGAAACCTGCGGCTCATTTGCGCGCATGCGCCGGAGCGCATCGGCCACCGGCAGGCCCAGCCGCTTCCCAAGATCATTGGCCAGCAGGCGCGCCTGGTTGAATCCGCGCTCGCGCTCGCGGCTGCGATGCAGGGGAATGGGCACGAGCAGTGCCGGTCCCGGCGGCCGGATAGCGTAGGCGGAGAAGAATGAAGCAAGTTCATCAGCAAAAAATGCCGAAAGCTCCCTCGCGCCGCGATACTTGTAGGCGTGTATAAGCTCGCGGACGAGCGGATCGCGGTAGGAGAAGGGGGCCAAAAACCGGCGCAGGGGCAGGCGTTCACTACAGGCATCGCATAGAATTCCCGTGAAGTTCCTGCGGCCGCACACCGGGCAGGCGGGTACCCTCGTAATGAGCCGGAGACGGCAGGCCGCACAGCAAAACGAGCCCTCCGTTCCGCACCCGGCGCAGTATTTGGGGAAGACGAGGTCCAGGAGCCAGCGGGCGCCGGCCATGACAAAGCCCATGCCGCCATTCTAGGAGGAAAACCCCGCAAATGTGTATAAAAACCGGCTGTTGCCGCCGGAGCGTGATATACTTTGGTGGAAAGTGATTGACACTTCTTTCTTAAAGAAAATTCAATTCCCCAAGTTCCGGTTCAACCTCGCCATCGGCCCGGCGAGCTTTGTGGGTATTGATATTGGGACGGACTCGGTGAAGGTGGTACAATTGCGCAAGGAACGCGAGCGCGCCATCCTCGAAACCTACGGCGAGCTGAAGGTGGCCCGCTACTTCCAGCAGGAGAAAGGCGGGGGTGGGTTCCTGGCGCGGAGCGACGAGGGCGTCGTGAACCTCCTGACCGACGTGCTCCGTGAGTCAAACGTTACGACCCGCCGCGCCGTCTTCGGCATTCCGGCGACATCAAGCTTCATCACCGTCGTCCATCTGCCCCTCCTCTCCGCCGAGGAGATCAAGGCCGCCGTGCCGTTCGAAGCCAAGAAGTACATCCCCATCTCCGCCGCCGAGGTGACCCTCGACTGGCAGGTCCTGGAACGGGACGAGGAGCAAAAGCGCGTCGCCGTGCTCCTCGTCGCCGTGCCGAACGAGGTCATTGCCAAGTACCGGCGCATCGCCGAGCGGCTCGGGCTCACGCTTGAAGCCATGGAAGTGGAGAGCTTCAGTCTCCTGCGCTCGCTCTTAGGCGCGGAGCGCGGCACAGCCGCGCTCATCCACTGGGGCGCGGCGGTGACGACGGTGACGGTCGTGGACCGCCGCCAGATCCGCATGAACTCAAACTTCGGCCGCGGCGCGCGTGAGATCACAACAGCCCTTTCCAGGAGCCTCGGCATCACGCTCGAGCGGGCCGAGGCGATGAAAAGAGAAATCGGCCTTTCCGAAAAGCCGGAACACCGCGAGATCGCCGCCATCATCGCCCCCCTCGTGGACAGCACGCTCGCGGACATCGAGCGCGCGCTCGCGAACTACAGCCGCACGGCCAAGCGCAAGGCGGAGAAGATCGTGCTCACCGGCGGCGGGGCCTCGCTCAGCGGGCTGGTGGACCACGTGGCACGCCACTTCGGGCTTGAAACCGTGCTAGCCAACCCCTTCGCCCGCACCATCTTCCCGGCGTTCCTCCAGCCGGTGTTGAAGGACATCGCCCCTAACTTCTCGGTCGCCGTGGGCCTGGCCCTCCGGCAGATTGCCACCGCCTAGCAATGTCAAAATCAAAAATCAAAATTCAAAAATTTTATATTTTGCAATTTGCATTTTGCATTTAAGCGTCAGCGAATATGCCTGAACCCGCCGCATCCTTCATCCCCAGGGCCGAACCGCAATTCGCCGCCCGCGCCGTGCGGGAAGGCGGGGTGTGGCTTTTTAACTTCGCCCTCGCCGCCTTTGCCGCAAGCGCGTTGGCCTGGGGCGGACTCTTTCTCTACCAGAGATCGCTGGCATCAGCCCGTGCCGACTGGGAGGAGCAGGTAGCGGCACAGGAGGCGGAGCTGAAACCCGACCTTCTCGCCCAGATCGCCGACCTCACCGCATCCATCGGCGTGGCCCGTGAGATCCTCAATAACCACGTCTACGCCTCAAACGTCCTCCTGCTCCTGCAGTCGTTCACCCATCCCGCGGTGAGCTTCAGCACGATGAGCTTCAGCCGGGATGCCCGGAAAATAGAACTCACCGGCCTTGCCGCCTCCTACCGCAGCGTGGCCGAGCAGGTGAACTTCTTCGAGAGCCATCCGCAAGTGGAGAAGGTTGACTTCGGGGGCCTGGCCGTGGGCGAGCGGGGCCTCGTGAATTTTCGCCTCGCCGTGATCTTTAAGCCGAGTCTGCTCACCGCCCCCATCCCCTAGCCATGTCCCGCATCGCCGCCGCCATAATCTTCCTCGCCCTCGCCGCCGCCGCCATCGCCTTCGGCGCCCTGCCGCAGTGGCGCCGGGTTGTCGAGGTGCGCTCGGCGCTCGCGGAGCTCCAGTCGTTCCACACCGAGCTCACCGCGCTCGCCGCGAACCGCGACGCCCTTATTGCCGAGTACAACACCATTGCCGAGGCCGATCTCGCCAAGCTTCAGATCCTCGCGCCATCCAAGCCCAAGACCACCGATGTTTTGATCGGTCTCGAAGAGCTGGCGCGGAGGAACGGCATTATCCTCGGGCAGGTGGATTTCACCGCGCCGGCTTCCCAAAGCGGCGCTCTGCCCGCGCCGGCGGCCCGCCGCTGGACCGCGCTCCCGGTTACGCTCTCCCTCCGCGGCAGTTACGATGGTTTCCGTAATTTCCTTACGACCATTGAGCGCGACCTGCGCCTCTTTGACAGCGATGAGATCATTTTCTCCAGCCCCGGCGGCCGTGAGGCGACCGCCAGCCTGAAGGGCCGGATGTACTTCCGCCGCTAGCTATGCGCCAGACCATCTTCACCGTCATTCTGGTCATTCTCCTCGCCGTCGCGGGGTACTTATGGTTGCGCTCCTCCGGCGAGCCCGGAGCCGGCGCGCCCCCGGCTCCGGCGGCGAGCGAGCGCCTGGCCGAGTTCCAGTATCTCCGGAACTTGAAGCCGGATTTGGGTCTGTTCTCGGACCCGCGCTTCCGCGCCTTGGAGCAGACGGTGCCAAGCATTCCGGCCGGCCGGCTCGAGCCCGGCAAGGCCAATCCCTTCAACCCGCTTTGAATTATCTTTACGAAGTACGAATCAGTGCGAATATACGGATTCGTACGTTCGTACCTATTCGTATTTCGTAAAACCTCATGGCTCGGACCCTAACCGACATCCTCGTCTTAAAGAACCTTCTCGCAGCCGGGCAGGCCGCCGAGATCCGCCGCCGCAGCCGCGCCGAGAAGCGGCCGCTGGATGAGCTCCTGGCCGAGGCTGGCCTGGCTGAGCGCGACGTTGCCATGGCTAAGAGCGAGCTCCTGGCCATCCCGGTGCGGTTCCTGTCCGGCGTGAAGGTGCCCTTCGAGATACTCAAGAACATCCCCGAGGAGTCGGCCAAGTTCTACCAGTTCGTTCCCATCGGCGAGGCCGACGGCATGCTTGAGGTCGGGATGGTCAACCCCGACGACGTGAATGCCCAGGAGGCACTGAAGTTCATCGCCTCGCGCCTGAACATCCCCTTCAAGGTCTACCTCATCATGCCCTCGGACCTGAAGGTCATACTCGGCGAATACAAGGGCCTCGGCGGCGAGGTGACAAAGGCCCTCTCCGAGTTCGAGGAAGAGCTCGAGGCCGAGGCGCCCAAAGTCGCCGCCGGCCGGAGTGACCGCGAGGTGGAGAAGATTGTCGAGGAGGCGCCGATCACGAAGATGGTGGAGGTCATCCTGAGGCACGCCGTGGAGGGCCGGGCCTCGGACATCCACATCGAGCCGGGGGAGACGAAGCTGCGGGTGCGCTTCCGCGTGGACGGCATGCTCTACACCAGTCTTCTCCTGCCGTCCGACGTGCACTCGGCCATTCTCTCGCGGATCAAGATCATGTCCAACCTCAAGATCGACGAGACGCGCATCCCCCAGGACGGCCGCTTCCGCGCCCGCGTGCTCGCAAAGTCCATTGATGTGCGCGTCTCGACCTTTCCGACGAGCTACGGCGAGAAGGTGGCGCTGCGCATCCTTGACCCGGAGGCCGGCATCAAAACGCTTTCCGATCTCGGTTTTGCCGGCCGGAATCTGGGGGTTCTTAATGAAGTCATCAAAAAGCCCTACGGCATGATCGTCATCAGCGGGCCGACCGGCTCGGGCAAGACAACGACCCTCTACGCCATCATGAACATCCTTAACGAGGAGTCGCGGAACGTCGTTTCCCTCGAGGACCCGGTCGAGTACTATATCGCCGGCGTGAACCAGTCGCAGGTGCGCCCGGAGATCGGCTATGACTTCGCCTCGGGCCTCCGGCAGATCCTCCGCCAGGATCCAGACATCATCATGGTCGGCGAGATCCGCGACAAGGAGACCGCCCAGCTCGCCGTGCACGCCGCGCTCACCGGCCATCTTGTGCTGACGACTCTGCACACCAATAACGCCATCGGCATCATCCCGCGGTTGATCGACATGGGCGTGGATCCCTTTCTCATCCCCTCCACGCTCGTGCTCGCCGTGGCTCAGCGGCTGGCTCGGCGCCTGTGTGAGGATTCGCGTACGCCGGTAAAACCGGATAGCCGGACCCGGGAGATCCTCGAGGAGGAGCTCGCCGCCATCCCGCCGGCGGTGCGCACGGAGCTCGGCGCGCCGCGCGTCGGTGATATCTACGAGGGCGCGGTTTCGGCCGCCTGCCCCAAGGGCACACGCGGCCGCATCGGCCTCTTCGAGGTCTTTGAGATGACGCGGGAGCTCGAGGGCATCATTCTGGCCGGGCCGTCGGAGTCGAAGATCGAGGCCGAGGCTAAGCGCCAGGGCATGCTCACCATGAAGCAGGACGGCGTGCTGAAGGTGCTGCAGGGCGTCATTGGCATGCGCGAGCTCCTGGAAGTGTTATGATATGACTGGATATGCGGCTGAACGCTGAAGGAGCAATGACAAAGGCGGCCGGGAACAGCGAGCGGAACTTTCATCTTTCGCCTTTTGGCGTTCGGTCCGGCGGTTTTACCATTATCGAGCTCATCGTCGTGCTGGCCATCATCGCGCTCATGACCGCCTTGGGCTTTGCGCTCTTCTCCGAGGCGCGCGCCAAGAGCCGCGATGCCAAGCGCGAGAGGGATGTGAAGACCCTCCAGGATGCCCTCTCTATATACGTAACCAACGCCGCGAGCTATCCGACAACGGATGCGGGCGGGGTCTACCTCACCGGGAGCGATGCAGTTTCCGCGGCTCTTGTCTCGGCCGGAGCCATCCAGGCCATCCCGCTCGACCCCCAAAACGTCGGCAGTTTCCGCTACCACTACACCTCGACTGACGGCTTCACCTATACCCTAACCTACTCCCTGGAGACGAACTCCATCCCCGGCAAGGCCGTTGGCGAACATACTGCAAGCCCCTAAGAAATAGCCATGCATATCCTGATTGTTGATGACGACCCCTATGTTACGGACCGCTATGCCCAAGCGCTCCGCGGAGCCGGGTATGGGGTTTCTGTCTGCCACGACGGCGAGGCCGCGCTCGCGGAGATCAGCCGGGGCGGCTACGATCTCGTGTTCATCGACGTAGTGCTCCCGGGCCGGGACGGCTTTGGGGTGCTCGGGGCGCTTGAACGGCGCGGTGCGGCCCATCCGCCTATAGTGCTCCTGACCAACCTTGGGCGTCGGGAGGATGTCGAGCGCGGGTTTCTCCTCGGCGCCGTGGACTACCTCGTAAAGGCGCGCGCCGCACCAGCAGACCTCGTTTTAAAGGCCGAGCAGGTGCTCGGCCGGGCGGTTCTAAAAGAGACGCATTGATCCATTATCTTACCCCTATGGCTGAAGAACTGAACGAACTGCTCGAGCTCGTGCTCAAGGAGAACGCCTCTGACCTGCACCTCACGGTCGGGCGCAAGCCGACCATTCGCGTCTCGGGCGGGCTCATTGAACTTGCGAAATACCCGACGCTTACTGCCGAGGCGGTGGAGGGCCTCATCGCCCCGATGCTGACATCGGAGCAGCGCCAGCGCCTTGCCGCCGAGCGCGAGCTCGACCTCTCCTACGCCTACGGCGACCGGGCGCGCTTCCGTGTGAACGCCTTTTTCCAGAAGGGTTTCCCCGGAGCGGCCTTGCGGCTGATCCCCACGGCCATCCGGAACTTCGCCGAGCTTAACCTGCCGCCGATCCTCTCCGAATTCTGCGCCCGGCCGCAGGGGTTTTTCCTCGTGGTCGGGCCGACCGGCCACGGCAAGACCACGTCGCTCGCCGCTATGGTGGACTACATCAACCACACGCGGTCGGACCACATTATCACCATCGAGGACCCCATTGAGTACCTCTTCACATCTGACCGCGCCATCATTGACCAGCGCGAGATCGGCGTGGACACGACAAGCTTCGGCCGGGCCATGAAGTCCATGTTCCGCGAGGACGTGGATGTGGCCATGATCGGCGAAATGCGCGACCCCGAGACCATGGCCACGGCGGTGACGGCCGCGGAAACCGGGCACCTTATCCTCTCCTCCCTCCACACCAACAACGCCGCCCAGACCATCGACCGCATCATTGACAGCTTTACCGCGCACCAGCAGTCGCAGATTCGCTCGCAGCTCGCCGCAACCCTTATAGGCTTAGTTTCCCAGCGTCTTATCCCCCGCGTCGCGGGCGGCCTCGTCCCGGCGGTCGAGGTTTTGATCGCCACAACGGCGGTGCGTAACCTCATCCGCGAGGGCAAGACCCACGAGATTGATCTCGTCATCGAAACGAGCTCGGACCAGGGTATGGTGAGCCTGAACCGCTCATTGGTTGAGCTCGTGCGCCGCGGCGAGATCACGCTGGAGCAGGCCTCTCTTTACTCTTTAAACCCCGGGGAGCTCGCCTCGCTCATGCGGCGATAGCGGCTTGGCCTCCGAGTTCGAGCGGCGGCAAAGAACGAGGATCGGAAATTATGGCACAGTTCACCTACAAAGCCCGGACCCCCGAGGGCGAGGCGCGCTCCGGCGTCGTTGAGGCGCGGAGTCTTGATGCCGCCATCGAGGTACTGCAGCGCTCCAACCTCATCGTCACGGAAATACGGCCGCAGGCCGCCCCGGCGCTCCTGGGCCGGCGGATCAGCTTCTTCGACCGGGTCAAGCAGCGCGACGTGGTCATCTTCTCCCGCCAGCTCTCCACCCTCTTTGAGGCCAAGGTGCCGATGACGCAGTCCCTGCGCACGCTCGCCGCGGAGACCGAGAGCCTGGCCCTGCGTGATGCCGTCGGCGAGGTGCTTGACGACGTTTCGGGCGGCTCCTCGCTCTCCCAGGCCCTCGGCCGCCACACCGGCATCTTCTCGGCCTTCTACATCAGCATGGTCCGCGCCGGCGAGGAGTCCGGCAAGCTTGAGGAGGTGTTCCGCTACCTGGCCGACTACCTGGAGCGCTCCTATGCCCTCGCTTCCAAGGCCCGGAACGCCCTCATGTACCCGGCCTTCGTGCTCGTCGCTTTCATCGGCGTCATCATCGTCATGCTCGTCGTCGTCGTCCCGCGTCTGACCTCTATCTTCGCCGAGCTCGGCCAGCAGGTGCCTTTCTACACCCGGGTCATTATCGCCATCTCCTCTTTTCTCCAGCACTGGGGCATCGCCGTTCTCATTCTCGTTGCCATTGCCGCCATCGCCGCCTGGCGCTACACGCGTACGGCCGCCGGGGCGCTCATCCTCGACAGCGTGAAGATCCGCCTGCCCATCGTCGGCGGCCTGCTGCAGAAGATTTACCTCACCCGCCTCGCCGATAACCTCTCGACGCTTATAGTCGCCGGCATTCCCATCATCCGGGCGCTCGAGATCACCGGCGACGTCGTTGCAAACCGCGTCTACCAGCGCATCATCGCCGATGCCGCCGAGTCGGTGAAGGCCGGCAACACCATCAGCGCCTCCTTTGACCGCTACGGCGAGATCCCGCCCCTGATAACCCAGATGATCCGCATCGGCGAGGAGTCGGGGAAACTCGATTTTATTTTGAAGAGCGCGGCCGGGTTTTACAGGCGCGACGTGGATAACCTCCTCGAAAACTTCGTCTCGCTCATTGAGCCTGCACTCATCATCTTCCTTGGCCTGGGCGTGGGCATGCTTGTCGCCGCGGTGCTTGTGCCGCTCTACAATCTGTCGAGTATCTTGTAGCGGACGGGTTATCCACATCCCCCTCCTTTTGCCGCAAGGAGCAGGCTATACTAAAACCGTCACATGCCTTAAAATACGAAACCAATGTTCCAATTTCATTTGAGAAAACACACCGCGCCAGAGGGGGTCAAAAGCGGCTTCACCCTGATCGAGCTTTTGGTGGTCATCGCCATAATCGGCATCCTGGCTTCCATCGTGCTCGCCTCGCTCAATAGCGCGCGGCGTAAATCGCGGGACGCCCGTCGCGTGGCCGACATCAAACAGCTGCAGCTGGCCCTGGAGCTATATTTCGATGCCAACAGCAATGCCTACCCGGCCGCGCTCTCCTCGCTCGCCCCGACGTACATCCCGACCGTCCCCGCGGATCCCCTTGGCGGCGCCTATAACTACACCGGCTGCACAACCTCCTACCACATCGCCGCGGGCCTGGAGGAGCAGACCAACCCCGCCCTCTCTTCGGATCGCGACGCCAACGTGAACACCATCTGCGCCACGGACCCCATCAACGGTGCGCTCGACACCAACAACTCGACGGCGGCCTGCGTTTCGGGTAGCGGCCGCTCCTGCTACGACGTCGCACCGTAGCCCTGGCGCGTCCGCTCCGCCGCTCCCGCCGCGATGGCTTTAGCGCTCGCCTTTGCTGCCGGCCTCACCCTCCTCGGGCTTGCGGTCGGCAGTTTTTTGACTGTCGTCATCCGCCGCACCGGCACCCGGCGGCGCATTGCCGTTAGCCGCTCGCGCTGTCCCTCCTGCCGCCGGATACTCCGCTGGTTCGAGCTTGTCCCGCTCCTCTCCTTTATCATCCAGCGCGGCTACTGCCGCTCCTGTTGCCGGCGCATTTCATGGTTTTACCCGGCGGTTGAAGCTCTCACGGCGTGCCTGTTCCTCGGTTTGGGGTTCGGCCTGGCCGCTGGAATCCTGCCCCCGCCGCCCTTTGCCGGCCCGGGCGGGCACATGGCAGCCGCCTCGCTTGGTGAACTTGCCGGCTGGTTCTTCTACTATGCGTTTTTTGCCGCGAGCGCCGTGGCAGTATCGCTGTATGATCATGAGCACCAACTGGTTCATCCTAAACTCGTGCGGCCGCTCCTGGGCGTGGGCGCGGCCGCGGAGGCGGTGGGGGTCATGAGCGGAGCGCCGCTTCTGCCCCTCACCGCCGCTGCCGGAGGCGTCTTCCTCCTCTTTTGGTCGCTCTGGTTCTTCTCGGACGGCCAGGCCATGGGCCGGGGCGATGCCGATGTCGCGCTGGCCATCGTGCTCATGCTCGGACCGGCCGTTGGTCTCCTCGCCATGCTCTTCGCGTTTTGGCTCGGCGCGATTCTTGGTATACTTTTGGTACTGACTGGCCGCATCGGCTGGCGGAGCCGGGTACCCTTTGCCCCGTTCCTCTTTGCCGGGGCGCTCGCAGCACTCGGCCTAGCCGTGCCGCTCGCCAGCATTATCTCCTTGGCTTATGCCGTTTAAGCGCGTGCTCCAGGAGCACCGGAGCGCCTACTGGGTTGTCGTCCTCGGCGGGTTCCTCGCCGCGGTGGCGTTGATTTTCTTCCAGAACGAAGCCTTCTACCGGGATTTCCTAACATACCTGCGCATCGAGCCGTCGCCGCCCGCCGCATCGCGCCCGGCCCGGCTGACCATTGATTTTGGCGGCGGCAGGAAAAGGGCCTTTGAAGGCCAGATCGAGGAGGGTATGACCATACTCGCGGCTCTGCGCCGCTCCGGTGAGGCCGGTGAGTTTGCGGTTCTCACCGATGCCCGCGGCGAAATCACGGCCGTCGCCGGCATCCGGTCAAGCGCCGCCAAACGCTGGCGCATCTACCGTAATGGCGCGGCGGTTACGGATCTCGCCGGCCACGTGGAGCTTCAGCCCGGCGACCGGATCGAAATGCGGTACGAATAATTGGGCGCGTATTGTTTGGGTGGGTGCTATCTCCCAAGCGGCTTTTTCGTGTATGATTGATCTACTGTCGAATGCAAAATTCATCCCGCTTCCAGCGGGGCAAAATTCAAAATAACAGGGGAAAATACAAAATTCCCGGCCGAGCCGGGTTCCGGAATTTTGTATGCCGCCGTTTACCTTTTGCATGCAGCCGGCGATGGCGGGGTTTTACCATGGTTGAAGTTGTCGTCATGCTCGCCATGCTGACGTTGATCGGCGGCATTATCCTGGCGAGCTTCCCGCGTCTCTCCCAGCGCATTCGCCTTCAGCGAAGCGTTCAGCGTTCCGCCCTTGCGCTCCGGCGGGCACAGAATATGTCTTTTGCCGTGCGTCAGGCGAGTACGAATGCCGGCCGGGTCATCCCACCCGCCTATGGAGTGCACTTCAATCGCAATACACCGGGTTCCTTTCTTATTTTTGCCGATCTAAGGGGCCAGAGCGGGACGAATGACGGCATATACAGCGCAAGCGATGATTTTGTCGTAGAAACGATCGCCGTCGAGCCAGGCGTTACCGTCAGTAATCTCATTTCAGATATCGGCGGGCAAAATCAATCACAGGAAGTCATTAACATTACTTTTTCAGTTCCGGAGGCGCGCATGGCGATCGCCAATGCCACGGCTCCGGTGGGTGAGTCGGCGGAAATCATATTCGTCGGGCAACCCGCAAATACAAAGAGCGTCATCGTTAGGACTTCGGGGCAGATTCGGGCGCAATAATGTGATGCAAATCTACAAATGTAATGCGAATCTGCGAATTGCGAATAAATTAATTCGCGGTATTCGTAATTTGCGTTATTCGCATAAAATTCGCGGATTGGCATCATATGGCGGGTTTACCCTCCTTGAGACCATCGTTGCCCTCGCTCTCATAGTCTCCGCCCTCATCGGGCCGTTCACGCTCGCCACCCGCGGCATCTTCGGCGCCAAGTTTTCGAAGTCCAAGATCGTGGCCCTGAACCTGGCGCAGGAGGGCATCGAACTTGTTCGCGCCATGCGGGAGAATAACGTGCTCGCCGGCGCGAACTGGCGCGGCCTCTTTGGTCCCTGCGCCAGCGGCTGCACGCGGCTCCAGGACGGCTCCTACCAGCCCGATGTCTATTACGCCGCATCGGGCGCCACGCCGCCCATCAATACCGGTGCGGCTATGCTCTTCGACGCCGCAGCCGGCCTCTACAGCCAGGCGTCGGGCGGGGCCACGCCATATACCCGCGTAGTCAGCCTCACCACGCCCGCAGCTGACCAAATGCAAGTCGTTTCGCTTCTGACCTGGACCGAATCGGGCATTGCGCGCCAGGTGCGGCTCGAGGAGACGCTCTATAACTGGCAGTGACAATGAATCCGATAAATCCGATGAATCCGATTAATCGGCCTCCGGCCCCGGTAAATGCGGTTACGACGGGGCGTTTTCACCGAGCGAAGCGATTCATCGTTTTCACCGAGCGAAGCGATTCATCGTTTTCGGAGGGTTTTACCCTGCTGGAAATGGTCGTATCATTTGGGATTTTTGCGGTCGTCATCGTGACCGCCATCGGCGCGGTCATTGCCATCTCAAACGCCCAGGTGAAGGCCGCGAACACCCAGAACGTTCAGGATAACCTCCGCTTCGCGCTCGAATCCATGACCAAAGAGATGCGCACCGGACGGACGTTTGCGCCCTCCGGCGGCAACCCGCCGGCCTATGCCGCACTCACGTTCCTGCGCAGCGACGGGGTGCAGGTGACGTACTGCAGCCGTGCCGGCGCGCTCCGCAAGGTCACCGGCGCGAACACCGACTGCGCCGCCGGCTCGGATGTGACGAGCGATGCGGTCACGGTCGAACAGCTCGTCTTCTACATCGTCGGGCAGGCGGCCGGAGCGTCCGATGGCCAGCCGCGCATCACCGTCGCCCTCCGGGCAAGCTCGAGCGACCGGCGCTTCCCGACAACTTTCCGCCTCCAGACCACGATCGTCCAGCGCGAACGGGACCAATAGCAGTATGAAATCACAAATTCCAAGCACCAAATCACAAACAAATTCCAAGCACCAAGCATCAAATTCCAAACGATTTGGGATTTGGGATTTGGAATTTGGGGTTTCCGGCCCGGAGCGGGCCGGTATAACCCTCCTCCTCGTCATTCTCATCCTCTCGGCCATCCTCTCCATCTCCCTCGGCATCCTCGACGTCGTGCTCGGCGAGTTTCGCATCTCCGGCGAGATCACTGATTCCTTCATCGCGCTCTACGCCGCAGACCAGGGCATTGAGCGGATTTTGTACGATGACCGCGTGCAGGGCAATATATGCTCCGGCGGAGGAAACTGTTCCTACGGCCCGGTTCAAACCGCGCTCTCCAATGGGAGCTGCTACGTGCTGCGGCTTATCCGAACCGGAGCCGATACCACTGTCACGTCCACCGGAGAATACCGCTGCGCGAATACCCTCTTGTCCGTGAAGCGCGCCTTTGAGACGGCATATACATACTCTACTTCAACGTCGCCGCCGCTCTTGGATGATAATTTCGGCACCGGTTCAAGCGCCAATGACATTCCCAACTGGGAAGAAGAAGGGAATGATAATAACGCCGATGCCGAGGCGCGGGCGGCGGGCAGCGGCGACGATAGCGCCTCGCCCGACGGTGGGCGGTTTGCTGCTATAGGCGGTGACGAGTGGATTTGCCGGTCGATCAGCGCGGTCGGATTCCGAACCCTCATACTCACATACTATTGGCGCGGCGACGCCGATGCCGAGGACAATGAGACCGGCGGGGTAGAGCACCGAGTCGGCGGCGATTGCGAATCAGAATCCGGCTGGACCACGGCCGCATCGCACCAGCTGGATTCCGGCGATGCCGACGCGAGCACTTGGAGCTCTCTCCAATCGGTAAATCTGCCCGCAAGCCTGAACGATGCTTCCTTCTTCCTGCGCTTGCGCAATGCGGCCAATTCCGGCAACGAGGACTTCCGCGTTGACGCCGTGAAGATCACTGCTATTCCCAACTAGGCCCTGCCATGCGCTTTGCAGCACTCGCCGCATATTTGGAGCGATTGGAGAAGACAACTTCGCGCAACGATATTACCCGCATCCTCGCCGAGCTCTTTGAAAAGACGAGCGCGGAGGATATAGATAAGGCCTGCTATCTCCTCTTAGGGGAGCTCGTGCCGGCTTATCGGGGTATTGTTTTCAACATCGCCGAGAAGACGATGGCGCGCATCATTGCCAAGGCCTACGCTCGGACCACGGCCGAAGTCCTCCGGCTCTACCAGGCGCGGGGCGACCACGGCGACGTCGCCTATGAACTTGCCCAAGGCCGCAGGCATGCCGGCGACGCGCTCTCTGTCACGGCGGTGTACGGGCGCCTCTTGGCCATTGCCAGTGAAGCCGGCAGCGGCAGCCAGGAGCGGCGGATCAATAGTTTCGCCGCTCTTTTGGGCGGGTTGGATCCGCTCTCGGCCAAATTTGTGGCGCGCATTCCCGTCGGCAAGCTTCGCCTCGGATTTTCTGACGCCACCGTGTTGGATGCGCTTTCCATCCTGACGGCGGGCGACAAGTCCGCGCGAAAACGCATTGAGGCGGCCTATAACGTGACTGCGGATATCGGTGCGCTCGCACGACGCCTGCGCTCATCCGGTCTCCCGGCTCTACGGCGCCTGGGGGCAACGCCCGGCATTCCCATACGGCCGTCGCTGGCTGAACGTATGAATACCATTGATGATATCATCGTTAAAGCTGGTCCCGAGGTTGCGGTGGAGCCGAAACTTGATGGCTTGCGGACGCAAATTCACATCTGGCACCAGGCCGGCAAGAAAGAGGTGGCGCTTTTTTCGCGGAACCTGGAGAACACGACCGCAATGTTCCCGGAAATCGCCGCGGCCGCGCGCCGCATGCGCGTTAGAAGCGCCATTCTGGACGGCGAGGCCATCGGCTTCAATGCCAAGACCGGCCGCTATGCTCCTTTCCAGGAAACGGCCCAGCGCAAGCGCAAACACGACATTGAAGTATTCGCCAAAAAAATACCCCTTGTCGTCCTGGTCTTTGATGCACTCTACCTTAACGGGAAGTCGCTCCTAAACCTTCCATATGTCGAGCGCCGTAAAATACTTGAGCGGCTCGTCGGCCGGGGTGCAGACGGCGAGCTGCGCACTGATCTCCAGCGGGTGACTGACGATCCCGCCGTCATTGCGCGAGAACTCCAGGCGAACGTTTCCAAGGGTCTGGAGGGAGTCGTGGTTAAAAATCTCTCCACACCCTACCAGGCCGGAAGCCGTGGGTTCCACTGGATCAAGTTAAAAGCCACGACGGCAGCGCTCCAGGGCCTGCGCGCCGGCGGCGGCCCGCTGGCCGGACGGGCCGGCCGCGGCAAAATGCAGCTGCCGGACACCATTGACTGCGTGGTGATGGGCGTCTACAAAGGGAGGGGAAAGCGGGCTTTAGTCGGCATCGGTGGATTCCTGATCGGCGTTCGCGAATACGATCGCTACTACTCCATCTCGCGTCTTGGCAGCGGCCTTTCGGATGAACAATTTCGCGAGGCCGCGGAGCGGATCACCGAACTAAAAGCGGCGGAACAGCCGAAAGAGTATGTGGTGTTAAAGGAAATCGTGCCGGACGTATGGATTCGTCCAAGACTCGTTGTTGAGATCTTGGCGGATGGAATATCGCTCTCGCTCCGCCACACCGCCGGCAAGAAAGGGGGTGGGCGAGGTTACTCGCTCCGATTTCCGCGGCTGGTTCGCTTCCGCGGCGATAAGAATCCGGAAGACGCAACATCGGTCGCGGAAATCATCAAGATGTACCGCGGACAGCGAAGTTAATGCATCAAATAGACCAATGATTACGCCCGAAGCGGTGAAACATATAGCAAAGCTCGCCCGCATTGAGCTTTCCGAGGCAGACATTGGGGCGCTCCAAACCGAACTCTCGGCCATTTTGGATTTTGCCGCAAAACTTGATGAGGCGGCCACGGCAAACGTTGATCCGCTTTGGGGCGGCCATGATCTGACAAACGCCACGCGCGAGGACGGATCGTCCATTTCCCGGAACAATGAAACAGGAGCGGTCCTGGTGGATCCGGCACCTCTCCATCGCGGAGGATACGTGGAAGTTAAAGCGGTATTCAATCGCGAAAGGTGATTTAAGGCGCCTTATGCCGGAACTTTCGGTAAACTCAATAGCCCAAGCGGCCGCGGTATTGGAGAGGCACGAGACCAGCGCCGAGGAGATCTGCCGCCATTATTTGGACGCCATCAGGCGCGAGAATCCGAGGCTGAACGCGTACATTGACGTGTATGATGATGCCGTGGAGCAGGCGAGAGACGCCGATGCAAAAATAGCGGCTGGCGGGGCGGGACCGCTTGCCGGCATTCCGCTTGCGGTAAAAGACAACATTTTAGTCCGCGGCCGTATCTCTACAGCGGGATCAAAAATTCTGGAGACCTATCGGGCGTCATACGATGCGACAGTCATTAGTCGGCTGCGCGATGCGGGAGCCGTGTTTCTCGGCAAGACGAACATGGATGAATTTGCCATGGGCTCATCCACCGAGCACTCGGCATTCGGTCCAACCCGTAATCCCAATGACCGCGAGCGGGTGGCTGGCGGTTCCTCGGGCGGATCGGCAGCAGCTGTTCGTGCCGGGCTGGCCCTTGGCGCGCTCGGCTCGGATACCGGCGGCTCCATTCGGCAGCCCGCGGCGTTTTGCGGCGTCGTAGGACTGAAGCCGACCTATGGCAGCGTGTCCCGCTCCGGGCTCATCGCCATGGCTTCCTCCCTGGATCAGATCGGCCCGCTTGGCCGGACGGTCGGAGACGTGCGGACAATTTTTGAGGCCATCCGCGGCCACGATCCGTTGGATGCTACAACTGCCAAATCCACAAACCAAGAACCAAGAACCAGGAACCAGAAACTTATTGCGGGTGTGCCAAAGGAATACTTCGGAAAGGGCCTTGATCCCGATGTCGCCGCTGTCATCCGGGATGCAATCGCGAGATGCGAAGACCTCGGAGCCGAGATACGCGAAATCAGCCTGCCGCATTCCGAATGTGCGCTGGCGGCCTACTATATCATCATGTCGGCGGAAGCATCCTCGAACCTTGCCCGGTTTGACGGCATCCGCTACGGCCATGCGTCTGCCGAAGCCAAAAATCTCCTTGAGGTGTATGAGAAAACGCGTGCTGAGGGATTTGGCGCGGAAGCGAAGCGCCGCATTATGCTCGGCACCTATGCCCTTTCGGCCGGGTACTATGACGCTTACTATCTAAAAGCCCAGCGGGTGCGGCGCCTCATCCGCGATGATTTTAAGATGGCCTTCGAGTCGGTTGACTTCATCATCGGTCCCACCACGCCCGCACCGGCATTCAAATTCGGCGAAAAAACAGCTGATCCCCTGGCGATGTACCTGAATGACATCTATACCGTAGCGGTGAACCTCGCGGGCCTGCCGGCGCTCTCACTGCCCGCCGGGTTCGTCGAGCGCGGGGGCAGCCGGCTGCCAGTCGGGCTCCAAATCATCGGGAAATGGTTTACCGAGGACTCGCTGCTGGATTTTGCCGGCGAGCTCGAAGCGGCGCTTTCACCCCGTTACAACCCGGACGCCCCGTCCTTCAGGGCGGGGAGGAAGAAGAATCCATAAAACTCATTGGAGGCCCCGGCCTTCAGGCCGGGTTGTAACGGGGTTCACCATCATGATTACTGCCGAACGGATAAACCAATTTTTCTCGTTTCTCTACGCCGGCGACGTCGGCGCCGTTGCCTTCTGGCTGCGCCTCGCCGCGGGTGTGGTTTCCTCCGCGCTCTTGGCCGCGATCATCGTTATCGCACTGAAGATTCATGACCTCGTGCGCGCTAAACCTCCGGCCGCGGAGCCGGCCCCGGAGCGGCCCAAGGTCCCGGCCGCCTGGGAGGAGGTGATGGCAAAGATCGAATCGCCCAACCCCTCGGACTGGCACCGCGCCGTCATCCTGGCGGATGCCGTCTTTGACGGCGCGTTAAAGGAGCGCGGTCTCCTCGGCGAGACCATGGGTGACAGGCTGAAACAGCTTGACCGCACCAGCTTTGCCGCGCTTGACGGCGCCTGGGAGGCGCATAAGATTCGGAACCGCATTGCCCACGAGGCCGCGGGCGTGCTCGCCTACCAGGAGGCGCGCCGCGCCGTGCTCCTCTTCGGCGAGGCCCTCCGCGAGCTTGGATACATGAAAGAGTAATCGCCGCGAGAAAACCCCGCCGCGGCGGGGTTTTCAATTTGTACTGTTGGCAGGAAGAATTTGTACCGATTCGTGTTGACTACTCTCGAGCCGCTAGCGCCGGAGTCTTGGTTTCCTTTTTTGCGTGATTGCGGGCGCTTTTAGAACTGATGATTTCGTCTACGATACCGTACTTTGTTGCTTCCTCCGCGATCATGTAGAAGTTGCGGTCGGTGTCGCGTTCGATTTTCGCGATCGGTTGGCCGGTGTGCCGGGCTAGGATATCGTTGATGTGGCCCTTGACGCGGATAATGTGCTCGGCTTCAATTTTAATCTCTATGGCCTGGCCTTCGGCTCCGCCGAAGACCTGGTGGATCATGATTTCGGCGTTGGGGAGGGCATAGCGCTTGCCTTTGGCCCCGGCCGAAAGGAGTACGGCCGCGGCCGAGGCGGCGAGCCCCACGCAGATAGTTGAAACGTCGGGCTTTACGTACTGCATGGCGTCGTAGATAGCCAGGGCCGCGGTGACCGATCCCCCGGGGGAGTTGATATAGAGCTTGATGTCGGCCTTGGGGTCCTGGGATTCGAGGAACAGGAGCTGTGCGATGACGACATTGGCCACGGGGTCAGTAATCGGTCCGCCCAAAAACACAATCCGCTCGCGGAGGAGCCGCGAGTAGATGTCGTAGGCCCGCTCGCCGAGCTGGGTTTTTTCGATGACCGTAGGGATTAATATCTGATTTTGCATGTCGGTTCTTAGTTTTTGGTTATTTGTTTTAGTTTCTAGTTTTTAGTCTTGGTTTTTGCATCTATAACCAGTAACAACCAGTAACTGAACAACCACAACTAACAACTAAAAACTAGGAACCAAGACTCTCGAGCCACCGGAACACCTTTTCGTTCCGCGCGACACCGACATGGTAGCGTATAAATGCTTCGCGGTCAAGGGTCGCGATGTCCTTCGCGTCCAGGCCGCGATGCGCGGCGGTGCGCCTCATTGCTTCCTGTATCTCGGCCTCGGCCGGCGCAATGCCCTCGCGCTGGGCGATTTCGGAGAGCATGAGCGCAATCTTCACCCGCCGCTCGGCATCGCTTCGCCATTCGCGCCTGATGCTTTCGGCCGTTTGCTTTATATGCGTGAGATAGTCCTCAAATGTAAGGCCCATGCCAACTATGGAATCCTTGAGCTCGGCAGCCATTTTATCAAGCTCGCGTCCGATGAGCGCGTCGGGTATTTCGGCTTTGGCCTCATCCGCGATCTCCTGGGCCATGGCCATGCGCAGGCGCTCACGTTCCTTCTCCTCTTTTTCTATAGTGAGGCCGTCGCGGATATTCTTCTCTACGGCCGCGGTCGAGCCAAAATTGCCGAGGCTTTTTGCAAAGCCGTCATCGAACGCCGGGACCTCCCGCTCCTGGATCAGCTTCATCTTTGCGGTGAACTCGACGTTTCTGCCGGCGAGCGCCTTGTCGCGCCAGTCCGGCGGCACGGCGAGGCTGAACGTTCGCTCTTGGCCGGCTTTCATGCCGATGAGCGCGGATTCAAACCCCGGCGGGAAGCGGCCCCGGCCGAGGATGAGCGGGTGGTTCTCCGATGCGCCCCCATTGAGCGGCGCGCCCGAGGCGGCGGCGTTGAAGTCTATCTCAACGCGGTCGCCTTCCCGGGCTTCCCGGTTTACGGTTACGATTTTTGCTCGCGATTCGCGGAGCCACCCAATGGCATCTGAAACTTCCTGCTCCGCGGTTTGCGGCACGCGCCTCGTGGCGAGCACGCGCCTGGCAATGGCCCGGTAGTCGGGGAGCTCGATCGCCGGTAGGAGGGTAAGGGCTATTTTGAATCTAAATTCTTCGCCGGGCGCAAGCTTGGTAATAGTAATCTGCGGCTCACCCACCGGCTCAAAGCTTGAATTTTTAAATTCTTCGGCTCTAACTTCCTTTAAAATCGTTTCAAAGTTTGCTCGGATATACATCCCCGCCGCTTCCTCCAGGATTTTAAACTCACCAAATTTCTGCCTTATTGTTTCATACGGCGCCTTGCCCCTGCGAAAGCCCTCAATGTCTTCTGCTTCCGAGATGCGTTTGGCGGCGGCGCCGAAAAGCGGTTCGAGTTCCTGGTAGGGAGCTCGAACCGCAATGGTCAGGCCTGTATTGGATGTGCGTTCCAGGGTATACGCCATAGGCTAGATGATCCGTGCCAGGAGCAGGGCGACTATATTGACGATCTTTATCATAGGATTGATCGCCGGCCCGGCGGTGTCCTTGTAGGGATCGCCCACGGTATCGCCGGTGACCGCGGCCTGGTGCGCCGGTGATTTTTTCCCGCCATAGTGGCCTTCCTCAATGTATTTTTTGGCATTGTCCCAGGCCGCACCCCCGCTGGTCATGGAGATGGCGACAAAGAGGCCGGTGACAATGGCGCCAACGAGCACGCCGCCAAGAGCGACCGCGCCGTTGGACCCCAGGATGAAGACGACGAGAATGGGCACGGCAACGGGGATGAGTGCTGGCATGATCATTTGGCGGATGGCGGCTTTGGTAACGATGTCAACGGCGCGGCCGTAGTCGGGCTTGGCAGTCCGTTCCATGATGCCCGGAATTTCGCGGAATTGCCGGCGCACTTCCTCAACGACGCCGGAGGCCGCCTTGCCGACGGCGCGCATGGCAATGGAGCCGACGAGGTAGGGTAACATGGCGCCGATGAAGAGGCCGACAATGACGTAGGGATCGGAGAGGTCAAAAAAGATGGCCTTTCCCGCTGCGCTTAACTCCTCGGTGTAGGAGGCGAAAAGCACGAGCGCGGCAAGTCCGGCCGAGGCAATGGCGTAGCCCTTGGTCACGGCCTTCGTGGTATTGCCCACCGCATCCAGGGGATCGGTGACTTTGCGGACGTCCTCGGAGAGTCCGGCCATCTCGGCAATGCCGCCGGCGTTATCGGTTATCGGCCCAAAGGAATCAATGGCGATAATGATGGCGCTCATGGAAAGCATGCTCATGGCGGCGACGGCCACGCCGAAGAGGCCCGCTGCCAGGTAGGCGGTGAGCGCCCCGGCGGAAATGATGAGTACCGGCAGAGCCGTTGATTCAAGCGAGAAGGCCAGCCCCATGATGACGTTCGTGCCGTGTCCGGAGTTGGAAGCCGCGGCTATTTCGCGTACCGGCCGGAATTTTTTTGAGGTGTAGTATTCGGTGACTGCGACCATGAGGCCGGTAACCAGGAGGCCGGCAACGGCCGCGGCGAAGTGGCGGGCCGTGAATTCGCTTCCCGGCAGGAAGACGAGGGCGAGAAAGCCGATGGCGGCAAGGAGGGATGATGCGCCGAGCCCGCGGTAGAGTGCGCCCATGATGCTTGGTTTTGAATCACTCATGCGCACGGCAAAACTTCCGGCAATGGATGCGAGTATGGCGATGGCGCCCATAGTGAGCGGGATGGCGACGAGCGCGGAGGTCGCCCCGGAAAGCAGCGATGCCAGCAGCATCGCCGCAATGGCTGTCACGGCATAGGTCTCAAAAAGGTCGGCGGCCATGCCGGCGCAGTCGCCGACGTTGTCGCCGACGTTGTCGGCAATGACCGCGGGATTCCTGGGGTCGTCCTCGGGGATGCCGGCTTCAACCTTGCCGACGAGATCCGCGCCCACGTCGGCGCCCTTGGTAAAGATGCCGCCGCCGAGGCGCGCGAACACCGATATGAGCGAGCCGCCAAAGGCCAGGCCGACGAGCGGACGGAGGTCGCCCAAAAGCCAGTAGAGCGCCGATACGGCCAAAAGCGCCAACCCCGCAACAAGGAAGCCAGTGACCGCACCGCCGGAGAAGGCGACGCTAAAAGCCTGCGCAAGTCCGCGTTTGGCCGCCTCGGCCGTCCGGACGTTGGCTTCAACCGCGGTCATCATGCCGAGGTACCCGGCCAGGACCGAGGCTCCGGCGCCGATGAGAAAACCGAAACTTGTTTTGAAGTCAAGCGCGATCCAGATGACGAGCGCAACGGCGAAAGCGACCCAGAGAACGGTGGTGTTCTGGCGTTTGAGGTAGGCGCGGGAGCCGGCTTTGATGGCATCGGCAATCTCGACCATCTCGCCCGAGCCCTTGGGCTCGGCGAGCGTGCGCGAGCGCAGCCACAGGGCATAGCCGATGGCGGCGAGCGCGGCGAGAAAGGAGAAGGTGAGCATAACTTTACAGATTACGGATGAGTATGGATATACGGATACGATTATGCGGTCTGTGGTTCCGCTTCGCCGACGCCGCCTTCCACGGCATCAGTTTTCTTTTTTAGCACGCGTTTTTGCCTTGGTTTTTCCGGTTCCGTATTGCTGGATCCATCCGCGGCCGGTTCTGCCGGGGGTGCCGGCGCTGGGGCAATTGTCATTTCTTGCGCTTGGCCGCTTTCAGCTTCTATTTCCGGTTCTGGAGGGGCGGCCTGCCGCTCGGATGCGGCGGAGCGCACGTCAATTTTCCATCCGGTGAGTTTGGCCGCCAGGCGCACGTTTTGGCCGCCTTTGCCAATGGCGAGCGAAAGCTGGTCGTCGGGCACCATCACCCGGGCATCATGCCGTTCGGGTATGACGGTAACATCCAGAACCTTGGCCGGTGAAAGGGCGTTGGCGATGAAACGAGCTTGATCATCGGACCATTCGATGATGTCAATTTTTTCCCCGGCAATCTCGTTCATGACCGTGGAGACGCGCACGCCCCTCTGGCCGACCATGGAGCCGACCGGATCAATGGCCGGGTCATTGGATGCCACGGCAACTTTGGAGCGGGAGCCGGCCTCGCGGGCGATGGTTTTGATTTCAACCGCGCCGGAAGGTATTTCCGGCACCTCGAGCTCAAAAAGCTTCTTTAAAAAGCGCGGGTGGGAGCGCGTCAGAAACAGGCCCGGCCCCCTGGCTTCGCGCTCGACGTAAAGGAGGAGCGCTTTCATGCGCTCGCCGATGTTATAGCGCTCGCGCGGGATCTGCTCGTCGGCGGGAAGGATGGCCGCCCCGCGCCCAAGATCGACGAAGACGTTTCGCCCTTCAATACGCTGCACGACGCCCGATACTATCTCGCCCTCCTTGTCTTTGAACTCGGCGAACGTGGCTTCGCGCTCGGCCTCGCGGATGCGCTGGATGATGACCTGCTTGGCCGTCTGCGAGGCGATGCGGCCGAACTCCTGCTTCGCCTCGAGCGCGAATTCAAGCTCCTCGCCGCGCGCGGCGTCGGGCTTGATGGCGCGCGCCTCATCAAGCATGATGTGGCGTTCCGGGTTGAAGCGGATTTTGCGGATTTCAGCTTCACCCTTTTGGGCGCCTCCGGCTGGCAGGGCTTCATGTTCCTCCTCGCTCTCCCGCCGCCGGCGCTCGCCCGCTTCGCCGGAGCTCCAGCGAGGCGAGCCGGGCATGGGCGGGGGTGCGGCGGCGCGGGCTTCCTCCTCGGCGGCGATCTCCTCTTCGCTCTTGATCATGCTTTCATCCACCACGAGCTTCACCTGGGCAAAGGTAAGTTCGCCCGTCTGGGGGTTGAAGCTGGCCTGGATTAGCTGGCCCTTTTTGCCGTAATCCTTTTTGTAGGCGGCGGCGATGGCGAGTTCAATAGTCTCAATAACCTTTGCCTCGTCCACGCCTTTTTCCTCGGCGAGCTCGCGAATGGCCTGCCCGAATGTTTTTAAGTCCATGAGATGGTTTGAGGTCCGCCTGGGCGGACCTCTGACAAAATTATCGTATGCCCGGGGATACGGGCATGTCAAGGGGCGGGTGCCGATATGCTATACTGGCGCTATGCCAGCCTTTTTCCCGCGCCTGAATGTCATTGCGGAGTGCCGCGCCGCGAACATTGACTTCTGGTCCTGCCCGCCCTTCCTCTTCGTGGTCATGGGCCTCGTGAACATTGCGGCCATGGTCGGCTCCTATTTGCTTTCGGCGCGTTTCGTGGATGAACCCGAGGTTGCCGCACTGATAGTGATCGCGGTCAGCGTCATCATTTTCATCATCGGGAACTTCATCATCCACGGCTTCAACCAGATCGCCGAGGCCAACCGCATTAAGTCCGAATTCATCGCCATCGTCTCGCACCAATTGCGCTCCCCCTTGGCCATCTTCAAATGGACCATTGACGCCATCACGCGCGCTCGGCCCGCCGGCTCGCCCGCAGGAGATTTAGCGGAGGCGGGAGCCTCCGGCGGAGGCGGGGCCGTCGGTGATGCGGCGGCTGACACCGCCGGCACGGATCACCTCGCCATCCTGCGGGAAAATACGGAGAAGATGATCCAGCTTGTGAACATGTTGCTGGAAGTTTCCAGGATTGAGGCCGGGCGTCTCATCCTGCGCCACGATCCGGTGCGCCTGGACATTTTGACCGAGGAGCAAGTCCAATCCTTTGCCGCCTATGCCCGCGCCTCTAATATCGCCATTGACATCGCAGCCCCGGCAAGCCTGCCGCCGGTGCGGGGCGATCAGGAGCGCATCAAAATGATCGTGTCAAACCTTATTGATAATGCCATCCGCTATTCCATGGCTGGCGGCCGCATAGCCATTTCCATTGCGCCCCACGGCCAGAAGTTTTTAGAATGGAAAATTTCCGATTCCGGAGTCGGCATCCCGGATGGGGAACAGCGGTTCGTGTTCCAAAAATTCTTTCGGGCGACGTCCGGCGTGGAGCGCCAGGCGGCGGGCTCCGGCCTCGGCCTCTACATTGCGCGCTCGCTTATCACGGCCTTGGACGGCGACATAGGCTTCATATCGCACGACCACAAGGGCACCACGTTCTGGTTTCGCCTACCTCTATACCGCTGATCTATTACAAATTACGGTACAAATAATACAAATATTCGTATGCTTCGTAAGATTCATTTGTATGCGATTTATGTTTCATGAAAAAGATCCTCTTCATTGAAGACGAGCCCGCGCTCCAGCAGACCTTGGGAGATTTCCTGAAAGAACAGGGCTACGAGGTTATCCCGGCGCTGGATGGTGAGGCCGGATTTGCCGCCATTCGGAGCGAGCGGCCCGATCTCATACTTTTGGACCTTATCCTGCCGAAAAAGCACGGTTTCGACGTGTTTCGGGAGATGCGTGGCGACCCGGAGCTCGCGGCCATTCCGGTCATCGTGCTCACGAATGTGGAATCCGGAGACGCCATCAAGCAGGCCTCGGAACTCGGCGCCAAGGCTTACCTTGTCAAGACCAACTACTCGCTCGATGAGGTGCTGGAGAAAGTTAAAGGGGTTATTGGCGGGCCGTAGTAGGGGTGCCTCTACCATGTGGCGGCCATCGGCCTCGCCCCCAGGCATGAGCAGTGAAATCCCCACGGATTTACCGTCCCCATCTTGTAACCATTATTTCTTGACTATCGGAAACGGGCGGGACAAACTCCAACCATATCCGTTATGGCCACCCGGGAACGCTTATGAAGCACACGCTGAAGCTGGAAAAGGTAATTCCCTTTGAGGAACTTCGGCAGATTTTGCGGAACGTGGTGTTCCGCGGTTTATACAACTCCAAAGGAGAGAAGATGCGGCCGTATGAGCATGCGAAATTCACTTTTGCAAAAGTCTACCCGCTGAAAGAAATTGGGTTCCCCGCCGAGATCGAAGTCAACGGCAGGCGCGATATCCTGTTTACCCCGCAGCCGACCATCTATCAGACCCAGATCGAGATTACGGAAATCGTCGATCACTTCCTGCAGAGTGAGGGAATACGAATGACAGATCTCCGCGAAGGGATCCAGTACCTTTGGGAGGGGCGTGGGATGTTCCATATTCTTCCGCCGGTTATCGAAAAGCATAAGTATGTCTTGAATAACGGTTTCATTGACCTTCCCCAGCTGCTCAACCGGTTCAGCGGAACGTATGCCAAAGACGCGCGCGGCAATCTGCACCATCTTGGCAACAGCGAGCTGCATAATTTTTTCATCGATGAGGTGAGCCAACTGGCGCACCTTGATACGTTCAACTCCACCACTCCCATCATGAACTATGGCTTGCCCTACAGCGGCGAGCATGCGTTCCATATCATCTGCGACGGCGCCCACCGTCTTGATTACGTCCTGGAAAAATTGCAGCAGCCGATCACCGTCATCGTGGCCGAGGCGGAGAGCGACGACTGCCCGCTCATCCCCTACTATGCCTTCCCGGCGCCGCTCCGCCCCACCATCCGCCTTTCCAGCAAGAAAGCCGAAAAAATGTTCTACCGCCTTGAACGGGATAAAATCCACCTCCTGAACGATTTCATCAGGAAAATTCTCCATTACGATTGGGAGGCCGCCGGGTTACTGGTGGGTAAGCTGCGGAGTAATGTTGAAATCTACTGATACTGCCGAGCTCCTTCAAACTTTGCGCGCCACGCTTGATCGCTCCGTTCTGAAGAAATCCCGAAACGACCGGGAAGCGAATAGCGCCTCCTGCGCCATCTCGCGGAGCGGCGGCCGGTACGGGGGGGCGAGGGTAGAGTCCGACACTAACCTCTTGGATATGAGCTCGGAGCACATTGCGCTCCTACGGGCTGTTCAGCAGCGCGATTTCGACATTGTGGAAGTGGTGACGCTGGTTGACGCCGATAGTGGCATCGTTTCGCCGCTGGTCATTAAGATCCTGACCGACTTCGGTGCACGAACGGGAGCGATGCCGGCATACCGCATGCTGAATGCCCAGGGGAATATCTTATTCGAGACAGACGATGTGTCCAAGGAACTTCCGTTTTATCGTCCGGTCCTCCAGCGCTTCAGTGCCGTGAATGACACGCCCCAAAAGAACTGGGACGCCAGTGGGCATTCGGAAAAGTTGGACGACCTTCTGAAAACGCATGCGCTCCGCGGGCTCACGCTCGCGTTCCCCACGTATGAGGGTGC
The DNA here is from genome assembly GCA_016203665.1 of Candidatus Sungiibacteriota bacterium. Lineage (GTDB taxonomy): Bacteria > Patescibacteriota > Minisyncoccia > Sungbacterales > SURF-37 > JACQMJ01. The sequence goes on along the minus strand of JACQMJ010000008.1, from coordinate 106,436 downwards.
GAGTTCCTACGGCGCGGCCGTGCGCGCGGCAAGCGGTACGGTGTATTTCGGCGGCCAGTATTCCGCTCCCGAAAAGAGATTGAATATTCACGCGGAAATGTCGGCGATTCTTGCGGCGCTCATGGAAGGCGAGACCGTGGTCACGCATATCGGGCTTGTTTCTGATAAATTCGTTTCGGAACCCTGCAGTCTTTGCGGCTGCTGCCGGCAGTTCATTTTAGAGCTTTCCCGGAAATTCGACTGGGATGCGCGGATCTCTTGTTTCGCAAAAGAGGCGCCGATCCAGGCAACGTACTCGATTGGAGATTTATTGCCGCATTCATGGAACAGCAAGCAGTGGCAGTGACGAAGCGGTCAAAACTTCCTCCCTTTCCGCTCGTCGACGCGGTTCTGATCACGCCGGGGGAAAGCAGAGCAGGCGCCATCGGCGTCTGCACGAACATGTCCGCGCCGGGGCAGGTCTTAAATGAAATAGAAGAGCGGAACCGGCCGAACGTTTCCGTGCTCGGGTCGCTCGTGGTGAACCGGGACGGCACGGAACGGATGATACTGAACTGTCTCGCCCATCCGACGATCCGCTACCTCATTCTCTTTTCCGAGGAATCATTGACGTTTTCGCCGAGCACGAACCTGCTCCTGGCGCTCCAGCACGGCCTCGATGGAAAAAAGCCCGGCAATTACATCATGGGCGGCAAGGCCGCATCAGCCCATTTGCCGAATTTGTCCCGGCGGATCATTGACGCCTTTCGCGAGAGCATCACGGTCATCCCGCTTTTCATGTATCGGAATTCATATACCGAGCCGGTTCTCCGCGATTACCTGGAGTGGCTGCGGCCAAGGCTTACCCCCGAGATCTATGAACTCCTGCAGCAGGCGACCGGGAAGAAAAACATTTACTATGACCTTTTAAATCAGCTCCTGCGGCTTTTGGGCGCGCTGCCGCACCAGGAGAAGGCGATGATCGAGTTGGACCCCAGCGAATTCCGGCATTTGCAGCCGCCGGTAGTGGATATTCCCGCACAGAAACTCGCCGTGACCGTTCCGTTCCGGGTGTCGGATGACGGGGGACAGATCCGGCTCGATATCGAGGTCGGCGGGGAAACGTTCTTCATCCGGGGCAAGGAGGATTTCCGGATGGCGTATTCGCTGATGAAGTTTCTCGGCGAGAAGAAGGCGCTCCTTTCGCCGCTCGCCGAGTTCGCGATCGGGGCGGAACTCGCCCGGGTGGATACGGAAATCAAAAACGGCATTTCCCTGGAGCCGTTCGTGCACCCGGCGAGCGTCGTCGGCAAAACAGAGATCTGCCTCGAGCCGCGGGTCGCGCTTCTGACGGATAAGAAATACTACTACAAGGTCAGCGTCCGAGATCAGGCGATAATTTCCGTGATGTGCCTGGCGTTCGACGTGTGCGAAGAAGTTTTCGACCTGCGCTCTCCGGAACCGGGCGGCATTTTCGCGTGGCTCGCCGAACAGGATCGCTTTGAGGCGTACGAGATGGATATCCTCCACCGCATGGATGTCGGAGCTCAGATCGGGCGCGCCGCGATCGCGGCGAAGCTGGGTTACGCGTTCATCCAGGATTTTTCGAATATTTTCCGCATCAACAAGACCGAACTGCCGCTCATGATCGCGGACGGCGACAGCTTCCTGGATGTCCATAAGACCCTCCTCCGGAAGCTCTACACCGAGGGGCTGACCGAGGAGCATGGGGATAAGCAGAAGGGGCTGGCGCGGAGCGGTATCGTGCTGGCCGTCTATCGGAACGCCGAAAAGGCCCTGGAGCGGCTACCCAGCTTCTATAAGCAGGGAGAGCAGTCGACCGACGAAATGCGGACGAACTATAAAGAGCAGCTGCTGCGCTTTGATCATGACGGCGATTACAGCTACGGCGAGCGCACGCGGGTCCACTTCGGCTTTGACCAGCTGCCCAAAACCATCGAAGCGCTGAAGCGCGATCCCGGGCGCGCCGCCGTCATCCAGCGCTATGATCCCGCCGTTGATATGGGAAGCTTTCTCGATCCCGCGAGCGGCGGGCGCACCTACACCCACGACCCGTGCCTGGCATATGATCTTTTCATCCCGAAACAGGGGAAGCTCCACTCCTTCCATATCGCCCGCGCCCATAATGCCGTGAACGCCTATCCGGAAAACATTTTCGGCCTCCACGACGCGTATGTCCTGGCCGTCCGGACCGGGCTCGGCCTCGGCGCCGGGGATTTCTATATGCTATCCAGCCGGGCGAACATTCTCCTCCTGACCGAAGAGCAGCGCACGAAAAAAATCCTGGCCGAACCGTCGAAGCCGTCCAATGATATGGATACCGCCAGCGGTCCCGATGAATTGGGAGGGAATACGCGGCCGGATGCGAACGCGGGATCAGTAGCCTATGCGTTCCTGCCGCTTCGGGCCGTCCCGGACCGGCCCGCCAGCTCTGCATTCATTGATCGGTTCAAAAACTTTGAAGGGATTGATACCATCGCGCGCGCCGTATCCTACTACCGGGAGAAGGGCGTGCAGCACAATAACCCTGTCCTCTCCGAGTACCAGGCCGGCAGGAATGATCCGCAGGGCGAATATCTTGTTTTTTTCCAGGCGAATGTTCTCGGCGGCAAGCTCCACGCGACCGCCGTATTCCAGAACCGCCCGCTTTCATCCTGGGAGAGCGATCGTAACGGCCTGAACCATCTCGCGACGGTTTTCAGCCAGGAGTTGGAAGCCCCGCTGGGGAATCTCTCGCTTTTTTACGTCGGCTACCGCCCCTGATCATGATTGCATACCGGGACGTCATCCGGGTGATCGGTTTTGACCTCGATCAGACGCTCTACCCGAAGTCGCCCGCCGTTGATGCGGCGATCCAGCAGTACATTCTTGAGAAAATTGCGGGGTATAGAAAATGCACCCTCGCCGAAGCCGACGCTCTTTTTCGTGGCCTCTACAGGGGCGGTCGGGGATTAAGCGGCAGCCAGTCGCTCACAGCACTTGGGATACCGAACGGGAAGGAAATCGTCCAGGAGGCTCTGGAGCGGGCGAATATCGCCGATACGCTCTCGCCGGATCAGCAGGTCATTGATTTTCTCTCCGATTTAAAAACGCGCTACGAGGGGCTGGATCTCATCACCGGTTCGAACCGTGCGAATACCGAAAAAAAATTGCGGGCGCTCGCGATTCCCGTGGGGCTTTTTCTACATTGCATTACGGACGATGACGCTTCGAAATCTGACGGATCGGCGTACCAACGATGGCTGTCATATTATTCCCTGCTTCCGGAGCAATTCCTCTATATCGGCGACCGCGTGATGAGCGATTACGAAATTCCGAAGAAGCTCGGCATCCATAGCATGCTGGTCAATGTCACCCGTCCTGACCGAGCATTGGACGTTCCCCAGCTTTCTTCGCTGCTTGAAGCACTCCAGTACATCTGAGAATAAGAAAACGGGGCGGGATTTCTCCGCCCCGCCGCAGAACTGCGGGATGCTATCTTGTCCGGGGCACCCAGTGATACGCCGTCAGTTTGTCCGCTTCCTGGACCATGAGCGGAGGCAGTTCGAGGGCAAGCTCGACGGTGAAGAAGTGGAGCTGGTATCGCGTGATCAGTCCGGGATAGCTCTCGCTTTCTGATTCGCGGTATCGAACCCCAGTCTTCTGGACATCTTCCGGCCGCTGGAGCAACAGGACGGGAAATTCACCTTCGATCAGCCGGCGGATTCCCGCTTCGGGAGTTTCTCCCGGTTTAAGTTTCTCGCCGGTGCTGGTGTCAAGGTTTCTCTGCCGCTTACGTCTGTCCCGGTAGAAGAGTTGGAACTGTTCCTTGAGGGTGAACCCTAGTCGGGTGATTTCCAGGCATACGACGGAAATTTCTCGGATGAGCCTGCCGTTGGCGTCTTCCACGAGGACCGCTTCTCCGAGACGTATCTCTTCGAGGAGGCTCTCGATCGGTTTTGCCGCTCCTGTCCCCCAGCGGGCCGTCGGAATGCCACTGCGTTCGAGTGCGGAACGTAGTTCATCAATCGTTCGGGGCTGATGCATCGCTCGGCCCTCCCGAAATCAGTATATTGCTAGCGCGAACGCTAGCCCATCTGTTTTCTGGTGTCAAATTCAAAACCCCGCCATGGCGGGGTTTTGAATGGGAATTACTTCACCTCGATTCCCATGGACCTCGCAGTCCCTTCAATGATTTTTTCCGCGGCCTCGATTGAATCGGCGTTGAGATCAGGCATTTTTTTCTCGGCGATCTTGCGGATGTCCTGGCGGCTTACTGTCCCGACTTTCGCTTTATTGGGCGTGCCCGAGCCCTTCTCAATGCCGGCGGCTTTTCGCAGCATGTCCGATGCCGGCGGCGTTTTCAGGACAAAATCAAAAGTCCGGTCCTCGTAGATAGTTATTTCAACCGGCACAATATCGCCGGCGCGGTCCTTGGTCGCATCGTTATAGCGCTTCACAAAGTCGCCGATGTTAATGCCATGAGGGCCAAGGGCTGTGCCGACCGGCGGCGCCGGCGTGGCCGCGCCCGCTGGCAGCTGGAGCTTGAGAATGGTTTTTATTACTTTGGCCATTTGAGTTCTTGGTTAACGGTTTTTAGTTTCAGTTATTGGTTTTTGGTTTTAGTTCGAGAAACCGCCGATACGCGTGAAGTCCCTTTAAAAGTGTTGTGTAACGGTCAACCAACGGCTCGCAGTATAGTTTGTTTGTTAGTTAACTCTTTTCGTAATGATTTTATCAAATTTCGCTTTGTTTCCTCGGCTTCACCCATCGCGATATCGATAAAACGAACTTTTTCCCTCGGAGTCGTTTTATGATAGGACTCGGCAATGTTATTAGCAACGGCAGCTGATGAACGCCGCAACTGGTCCACGCTACGGTAGAACTCATCACGAGGGAACTGTTTCGTCAGTCGGTGCACCTCGATCTCAAGATCTTCAGCAAGCGTATAGACCCAGAGGTTTTCTAACCCCGTTGCCATACAAACTGTGACTAAAAACTTTCAAACTATAACCAATAACCAAAAACAAAGAACTATAGTTTTTTGATCTGCAGCGAATCAAGTTCCACCGGCGTATTTCTCCCGAACATGGAAACAAGCACCTTTACTTTGCCCTTCTCCTCGTCAACCTCGGCCACTTTGCCGTCAAAATCCTTAAACGGCCCGTCGGTGATCTTTACCGGATCGCCCGCCGCAACCTCAATCCGGAACTTCGGTTCCGCCACCCCCATACGCCGCTGGAGCTCGGCCATCTCCTCGGGGGAAAGCGGTGCGGGCGTAGTACCCGAGCCGACGAAGCCCGTCACGCGCGGGGTATTGCGCACAACGTACCAGGAGTCATCGGTCACGATCATCTCCACGAGCACGTAGCCCGGGTAAATTTTTTCCTCCACGATGCGGCGCTTGCCGTTCTTTATCTTGATTTTTTTTTCGGTCGGCACTAGCACGCTGAAGATTTTGTCCTCCATGCCCATGGATTCAATGCGCTGCTTAAGGTTCCGCGCCACGGCATCCTCGTAGCCGGAGTAGGTGTGGACAGCATACCAGTTGCGGCCGAATTCGCTGGTTTGTTTGGGCATATCTTAGTTCTTGGTTTCGGGTTCTAGGTTTCGGTTTACGGTTTTTGGTTTTAGTTTTCCGAGTGACGCACGCAGAACTGTAACCAACAACTGGCAACTACAACCAACAACAAATAACCATGAACTACAGTACGAATGTATTCAGAAGAAACGTGAACAGCACATCCAGTCCTCCCAAAAACGCCGCCACGGCCAGACTCATGGCAATGACCGCCGCGGTGTAGCGGATGGTCTGGCGCTTGGTCGGCCAGGTGACTTTTTTGAGCTCAATGCGCGCCTCGCGCAGGAATGTAACGGTCTGTTGGAGCACGGTTCTTGGTTATCAGTTCTTGGTTTCAGTGTATCAGTTTTTGGTTGTAGGCCGTGAACGAAGACTACAAACTTCGGAACCGTAACTAATAACTACCCGCTACGAACTTTAAGGGTTTTTTAAAAGGCCCGCAGGCCTTGAATGGTTCAACTATACGGCCATCTGGCCAGCGGTGTCAAGGAAAGCCGCGTGCCATAAACTCACGGCGCGCGGCGTGGACGAAATGGCACTACTTTTGCTGACTCGAAGCGAAACTCGAGCTGGCGAGGATCGGGTGGTGTAACTTCAACAAACTGATCTCCGGGCCGAAGGCCGTATCGATGAAACCAGACCGCATGACCTCCCAGCAGCACACTTTCCTCCTCACGCTCAAGCAGAAATGTTTCGAGCGTATTTTCGAGATGCCGACGAGAACGGAGAGGGTCAGGAAAGTGCCTCCGAAGCTTTATGTCGGCCTTAGATGCCGCTTCGCAGTCGTTTCCAAAGTAAAGGAGCGAAAGAAAGAGACTGTAGTCCCTGGCAGCTTGAAGTGCTTTCACCGCACTTACCATGCCGTACCTCCTAATATACCTATAGACTTCTAAGAATCTGATGTAAAGACTTAGATGTCAAGGTTCTTCACCGCCTTGGCATGCGTCTGGATGAATTTTTTCCGGGGCAGGACCTCATCGCCCATGAGAATGTCGAATATGCGGTCGGCCTCGGCCGCATCAGCCACCATTACTTGCTTTAAAATGCGGCGGGCCGGATCCATGGTCGTTTCCCAAAGCTGTTCCGGATTCATCTCGCCCAGGCCTTTGTAGCGCTGGATATTCACTCCGCGCACCTTCTCGCCGCCCTCGGTTTCGCTTGTCTCTTTTTCCGTGCTTTCGTCCTTCGTCTTTTGTTTGCCCGCCGTAGCCTCGGCGGAGGCGGGGCTTTTGACTTTTTGCAGTTCCTCAATCGCCCGTTCCTTCTCGGCGTCCGAATAGGCGTAGCGGATTTCCTTTCCCTTTTGGATGCGGTAGAGCGGCGGCTGGGCGATATAGAGGTAGCCGGATTCAATCACCTGTGGGAAATAGCGGAAAAAGAGCGTTAAGAGGAGCGTCCTAATGTGCGCGCCGTCCACATCAGCATCGGTCGCGATGATAATGCGGTGGTAGCGGATTTTGGCAAGGTCAAAATCATCGCCGATGGCCGCGCCCAAAGCGATAATAAGGGCCTTGATCTCGGTGAATGTGAGGGCTTTGTCCAGCCGCGCTTTTTCCACGTTCAAGATTTTGCCGCGGAGCGGCAGGATGGCCTGGGAGCGGCGGTCGCGGGCGGATTTTGCCGAACCGCCGGCCGAATCGCCCTCCACAATGAAGAGTTCGGCTTCCTCGGCGTTCCGTGTCTGGCAGTCGGCAAGCTTGCCCGGAAGGGTCATGCCTTCCAGCGCCCCTTTGCGGAGCACGGTTTCCTTGGCCGCCTTGGCGGCTTTGCGCGCTTTCTGGGCCAGGAGCGCTTTGCCGATAATGGCCGAAGCATCGTCAGGGTGTTTTTCCAGGAAATCTTCCAGCGCTTCGGCCACCACGGATTCCACGGCCGTCCGGCCCTCGGGATTGCCGAGTTTGGCTTTGGTCTGGCCTTCAAATTGCGCCTCCTGCAGTTTCACCGACACGACGGCGGTCAGTCCCTCGCGCACATCCTCACCGGTCAGCGCTTCATCGTCTTTTTTGAAATACTGGTTTTTCCTGGCGTAATCATTAAGCACCCGCGTCAGGGCTGAGCGAAAGCCGGTGAGATGCGTTCCGCCTTCAGGGGTATGGACGTGGTTTGCGAACGAAAGTTCGCGCGGCGCGAGTTCGTCGGTATACTGAAACGCGACTTCCACCATGAACGTCCGCCCGGGCACGGCTTCAACTTCTTTGCCGACATAGAAAATATTTTCGTGTTTCGGCGTGGAGGAGTGGTTAAGGTGCTGGACGTAGGACACGATGCCGCCATCAAAGTGGAAGGTATAGGTGGGCACGAGCGGCGAACCATCCTCGGCCTTTTTGGGATCGCGCTCGTCGCGGAGCATCAGCGTCACGCCCTTCGTCAGATAAGCCTGCTGGCGGAGGCGCTCCAAAATGCGCTCCCATTCATAGCGGATCTCCGGGAAGATCTCCGGATCAGGCTCAAACGTGATGGCCGTACCCGAGCCTTCGCACTTGCCGACCTTCTTCACCGCGGCTTTGGCTTTACCTTTGGCGTATTCCTGGGCGTATTGCACGCCGTCGCGGCAAACTTCGGCCTTCATCCATTTGGAGAGCGCATTTACGACCGAAACGCCGACCCCGTGGAGCCCGGCCGCGACCTTGTAGGATTCGCCGCCGAATTTGCCGCCGGCATGCAGCGTGGTCATGACCGTCTCCAGCGCGGACTTTTTGGTTTGCTTATGGGTTTCCACCGGAATGCCGCGTCCGTCATCCACTACCAGAACGCGGCTATCCGGTAGAAGCGTTACCGCGATGTGCTTGGCATACCCGGCCATGGCTTCATCAATAGAATTGTCCACCACTTCCCAGACAAGATGATGCAGGCCGTCCACGCCGGTGGAACCGATGTACATGCCGGGGCGCTTGCGCACCGGCTCAAGCCCTTCAAGGACGTAAATATCCTTGGCGGTGTATGATGCCGAGGCGTTTGGCCCGTTGCCGTTGGGCGAAGTTTTTATTTTCTCCTTTCGTGCCATCGCTGCGGTCTTAAAAACGCGAACACCGTCCCGCATTCAAGCGGGACGGAGCCTCTAAAAGTCCAGGAATGAAGCGCTATTTATTCGCACTACCACATCACTAGAATAGCAGGATTTCAGCCCTGCCGCAAGTAAAAATCTAGGCCGATTTTGTCCCCAGGATCAGCGTAATTCAGCCCCAAATTGGACGGCCGTTTCTTGATAAATTTTTTCCTGGATTGGGTCTATTTCGCTCGCCAGGAGCGTCTTCTCGGGGCTGCGGTAGACGATGCGGTAGGTGTAGCTTACTTTGCTCTCCCCGAACTTTTCAGGATTCTCATAAGTATCAAGAAGCTCAACTTCTTCCACAAGATCGCCGCCGATGTCGCGGATAAGGTCAAAGTAGTTATTGGGGACGAAGTCCTTGCTCACCACGAACGAAATGTCCCGGGTGATGGGCGGGTACTTTGAAACCTCTTTGAATTTATTCCCCAGGCCGAGTTGCTTTTTAATGCGCTCGTCATTTGACCAGAGGAGCCGGATGTCGGGCAGATCCATTGAGGCCATGGCCAGCCGCTCAAGACCGAATCCGAACGCCCAGCCGTTGTAGCCATGCACGTCAAAGTTCGCTAAAACGCTTTTTCGCGGCAGGCCCGAGCCCAGCATCTCTATCCACTGCCCGTTTATTTCCGCTTCCATTTCAAAGCTCGGATCAGTGTAGGGGAAGTTATGTTCGTAGAAGCGGAATTTCACGTCATCCCCGAAAATGCTACGGGCTATATCCGATAGAATACCCTTAAGATCGTCCGGCGTGACGGTTCGTTTGCTGTCAGGAGCAAGGTAAAGCCCTCCGATCTGGTGGAAGACGTTCATGTGCTTGCGGTCGATTTCGTCCTTGCGGTATACCTTGCCGAAACAGATGGCCCCGAACGGCTCGCTGTTTTTTATACGCTCCAAGATTGCCGGGTGGTGCAGGTAGTAGTACCAGAATACGGTATCGTGCGTGCGCAAGACGTATTCCTCATTCACGTAGTAGGTGTCGGACGCGCTCCTGGCCGGATGCCCCGGCGGCATATTGAAGAGATCAAAAAGGACGTGCGTGGAAACAATTTCCGGGACTTTGATAACATCAAATCCTTCAAGACTTTTTACTTTAAGCGTCCGGTCAACTATCTCTTTCAACGGGCTGCCTGTAGTTCTTGAAAGATCGGGCATGGCTAAAAACCGTTTCAGCCGTATACTCTCCGGGTCAATATTTTTTGCGAGCGCTTCCTCCAGCTTCGCTTCCTCTGCGGATTCTATTTTTATGTCGAGCATGGCATCACTGTAACGAAAAAGGCCGGTGCGGGCAATGAAAAAGAGCCGGACCGGGTCCGGCTCAAGCCGCCGCCGCGGCCTCCTGCATGATGGCGGCGACCTCTTCCTTGGTGCGGCCCGTCCGCCCGAGACTTTCGCCGTAGAGCCACCACAAGGCTTCCACTCCCTGGTTAATCACCATGGGCTTGCCGTCAAGCGTCTCAAAGCCGAGTTCGCGGGCGTGGCGCAGCATTGCAGTCTCCTGCCCCCGGAGGCGGATGTCCGCGACAATGAGCGAGTGCTTGGCCAGCTCCAGCCGCCGGTGCGCTTCTACATGATTCTCGCGGATGCTTTGCCTCGTTGCCGGCAGCGGCATGGCGCCGAGCGTGGAGTACTCGTCAAGGAGGTGCTTTTCGTCGTCCACGGCGGATACCACGCCGTCCGCTTCTCTGATGAGCGTAGGTATGAGGTGTAGACCCGCCGCAACGGCCGTTTCTCCTCTCGTGAAAGCATTGACGTCCTTGGCGATCTTCTCGGCCTTGGATTCGGTGCGGTTGACGATATCAAGTTTTGCGCCGCGTTCGGCAAGGGCAAAAGCGATCGGTCGGGCCGAGCCGCCGCCGCCGATGAGGAGGATGCGTTTCTCCGCGAGCGTTTCTTTGCGGCGGCTAAAGCGTTCCTCCAGCGAGCGGGCAAAGCCCAGGCCGTCGGTGTTCCAGCCGACGAGCCGGTCGTCAATAGTTTTCTTCACGATGTTCACCGCGCCCATGCGATCAGCCGGCGGGTGAAGCGTATCAAGGTGGGGGAGTACGATCTCCTTGAAGCCGATGCCGCATCCGCCGCCGCGATAGCGCTCGTCCTGCCGGAATGCCGCAAGGATGGCGGCCGCATGCTTGGGGTCGGCGACTACCATGATGTTCCGATCGGGCATGCCGAACCGTTCGTACACTGCGTTCCACATCGCCGGCGTCAGCGCCGGATAGTCCGCGGCGATGAGCGGCAGGGTGACAAACGGTGCATCGCCGAGATTGGGCGGATTGCCCGGCGGCTTGCCGGCTATACGGATGATGCCGGCGATAAGGAGTTCAGTGATGGGGTGGGTCATGACGTTAGCATCCTTCCGCGATCCGAAGGTCGCTTCGGTACGCGAATAGTACCACGGTTACCATCTCCTCCGGCGGGATGGGTCGTTCTGCGAAGTAGCCGAGGATTTCGCCGACGCGCTTGGTATCGCGGCAGGCCGGCTCGCACCGGGCAAGGCACTCCACGGTAACGTCGCGGAGCCGGCAAAAGGCGAGGCCGATCACCTCCACGTCTACGGCGAGGATTTCCGTCCTGCCATCACTGCCGAAGAGCTTGGCGATGGTGCGCTGTCCGATGGCGTAGCCCTTGGAATGGAGCGAACCGCGCTCGCCAAGGCGGGGAGTTGCCGTAATGCCGCGGTTGCAGAAGAGCTGGGTGAGTTCGGCGGTGCTCGTCCACGGATGCTCGCGGAACCAGAGTTCCGCGCCGGTGATGGTACTCATGGCCGGACCTCCTATGGTCTTTTATGTATTGGAGCTAGCCATTTGTTATAAGCACATTGAGATAGCGGCTGTCAATGTGTAGTCTAGGTTAAATTTGATTTAAAAAAGACCGCTGGCTTTCCAGTCGGTCAGGAGCTTCGGATGATCCGCCACGTGGCCTCTCGGCCTTTTCCGTGCACGAGCTCAACGTACACGAATAGCGCATCGAGCGTCTGCGCCACTCCTTTGACGTCAAGGCTGGTTTTCTCGGCAATCGCCGCTGTGGTCGCCTGCCCTCCGAAGCTCTTGAGGGCTTTGAGGATTTCGCGTTGCCGCCTCTTAAGAGCCATGAGCAACCTCTAAATCGGCGTGATGTTAGGCCGACGCCGGCACTTCTTCGGCGGGCGTGGGTACTGGCGGGCTCTCGAGCCAGGCCACGAGCGCCTGCGCATCGAGATCGATGTCATGAAGAAGCTGTTCGGGGCCGCGCCAGCGATAAGAATAGGAAAGCTCCACGAATACGATGCCAAAGGATCCCGGGATGGGGGCGATCCTGACATCAACTGGGCCACGGAAAGCGAGCGCGCGGGAAGGATCTTGTTCTTCCACGAATTCGACCCGCTTGTTCACGAAGCGGATCGTGATGACCACGTCAATGCCAGAGGACGGGGGCATTCGTAGATAGGACTGGGCGATGGATACCTCGCCCCAGCGGTCGTTCACCTGAAGGTCCCATTCGAACTTCGATCTGATCTCGGAAGGGCTATTACAGAAATCCGCAAGGAATCTTGTTATCCTGCGACGCATGGGTTCTCCTTTCATCTTGTCGGACTGTCTAGAGTAACAAAAACGTTTTGCGCGGTTTTTGTCAAATGTACATTATCATCGGGTTGTTGACACTTTTGGCCACCGAAAGGGACTCGGGCAAGATGGGTGTGTAATCAGCCATCTAAGCCGCGAGTCCCATGCACCAGAATACCAGGTTGTTGCCCTACCAGCGACGGGAGGTCTACCGCCGCTGGCTGCAGGGCGAGAAGGTAACAGTTCTTTCCAAGCATTTCGGCGTATCCCGCCAGACGCTCTACCAGGTCTTCAAGAAAGCGCGGCTGGAGGTCTTTGGTAACTACTCAAGCATGAACGAGCGCTACCGGAGTATTGCCTACGGCCTCCGAAAGCTTTCCACGACTGAACGCGCCCTGGCCAGGAAGATCGCCAAGCGCGAGCGCCGGCTCAACTGCTACGAGAAGTCCGAACCCGGCGAGCTCGTGCACTTCGACACCAAGAAGCTGCCGCGACTGTCCGGGGAAGCGGCTATTCAGCCGAGAGAATGGCTCCACGTGGCGGTGGATGATCACTCGCGGTGGCTGTATGCGGACATCTTCCCGAACAAGACGAGCTACTCCTCGGCGATCCACCTCGAGGAGACCGTCCGCGCCATGCCCTTCCGCATGGAGACGACCTACTCGGACAACGGGTCAGAGTACCGCGGCCGGCCTGACCATCCTTTCGTGGCCACTGCCCATCGCCACGGCATTCGCCAGCAGTTCACGAGGCCGCATACTCCGAGAACCAACGGCAAAGCCGAACGAGTGATCAAAACCCTCATGACCGAGTGGCACCGGAGGAGATCTTTCCTCTCCCGGGAGGAACGCCGGAAGTTCCTCTACGCCTACACCCGCTACTACAACCAGGTCCGGCCCCATCAGTCGCTCCTCGGCCAGTCACCGATTGAGTGGCTCGAAGCCTACCTTGCCCGATTGAAAAGTGTCAGGAACCCGTGACAGATGTACAGTTTTTCTTGACTTTTTGTGCATCTTATGCTATTAAGAAATAGGAGTTCTATACAATCGAGCAAGGGAGGGATAGGCCCTGCTGAAAGAGGCGCATTATCCGTGTTGGGGCTTCGGAAGAGGTCCGATGTTGGGCCTCCCAGAAGATTTACCGCAGTTCAACAGGGTCGTCTATGTGATCCTCGGTAAGTGCTGCTACTTCTCAGGCATTGAGCGGTGCGGCCTCGGCCGGTACGCAACCAGCACCATCAATGCCGCCGAGAGTATCATCAAGGCGATCTCTGGACAGGAGGGTGTGCTGATCTCAGCGCTTCGCTGGTTCGATCTTCAAACCCATCGGGGCTACAAAAGGCGTCCCGGCACCTATGAGCTGGATGAATTGCTGATCGGTCCCCGAGGTAATCTCGAGCCAACGGAAGGAGGCGTCACGGAGGTTGAGATCGCAGGCGAGCGGGCTATCATTCTGACTGCCCCTCACGAAGGCTTTGCAGTGACAGACTGGCGGCGGGTGAAGTCCGCTCCGGCAGAAGTCCTCCGCATCTTCCAGAAGTACATCGGCGTGCCACGGCCCATCTTGAGGTTAAACCTCGATGAGGCGCAGCGATGCGGCTTCGTCGGCCCGAGCGACATCAGCGACTCGGACCTGGAGCGGGTGATACTCTGGACCCAATCCTGCTCCCAGATGGGCACCTACGATGACTATGCCTTTGCCATCGTAGACAGCGAGGGTTATCCCGAAGGCCTGGCACGAAGCGGGGGCATGCGGTACTCGACCTGGCTGAAGGACGAAACCCCTCCCTGAAGAAGAACGGGTAAGGCGAGCAGCCCGAGTAAACGCTCGCAGACCGACCGAGAGAGTTCTCGGCGGTTTTCTTTTTCGAAAGTTAGAACCAAAAACAGCTCATGGGGTGAGCCGTTTTGGAGCGAACGTCCCTTGCGAGAAATTCTGGCAGTTCAAAGTTTAAGAAACTCTTCGATCGTCAACCCAGCTTGTTTGATGGTTTTTCGCAGAAGATTTCGCCCAATGTCCTTTCCGCCGTGGAGCGGTACGGATGTTATTCTGTTTTTGAGCGGATGATGGAAAAAGTAGTGGCTTCCCTTGGTGTAGAGGAAATGGAAACCGGCACGCGTAAGTTTCCGCATGACTACCCTTGCCGCAAGGATTGGCAGGACGCTCATGCGGCCGCTCGCGAAAGCGTGCGGCGGATTACGCGGACCGTGCCTTTCTTGACCGCTTTCGAGACGGCGCGGGCTTCTATCGATCCTTCAATCGCTTCTGCGATCATGCGCTTCGCCTCCGCTAACGTTTTGCCCCATGAAACTGCGCCCTGTACCGCAGGTGCTTCAGCCGTATAGCCGCCCATATCTTTTTCCGGTTCGAAAATACAGGGGAAAGAGCCGTACTGCGTCTTGACGATATAGGTTTTTTTCCTGGTTGCCATCGCAAAGAGTATATCACATGGGCGTTTCAAGGCGAAATCCGCCCCACACAAAGCGAGGCGGGGCTAATTTTGCTTAGCGGGCCCGAAGGGATTCCTCTTCCTCCGCGCTTCGCCCGGGCGTCCGCCCGGCTTCGCGCTCCCCCGAGCCCGGGTTTTCAAAACGCCAAGACTTTGGCGTTTTGAAATACCCTTCGAATCCCTTCGGAAACTCATCAAGAAAAGTTCAACCCCGCGTTGAGCGGGGTTTCACTTTCCTGGCGGGCCCGAAGGGATTCGAACCCTCGATTTCCTCCGTGACAAGGAGGCGACCACTCCTGGCTGGTCCGCGGGCCCAAAAACTATTTCCGGCGTTTGCCTTTGGCGTGTTTGAAGAATTCCACCTGTAGAAGCCGGCGTTTGGCCTCGGTCAGCGTTTTATAACTCCCGAAGGAGCGGCCGGTTGATTCCGAGCGGACAACGTATTTGCCCTTCTCTTTCTTTATCATCGCATGGGGAGTATATCCAAAATCATGATTTTTCACAAGAATAGAAAGAGCCCTGGGAGAGGGCTCGGCGGCGCGCTGATGGCGTTCAAGATTTCTTCCTCGGCCTCCTGGAACAGCCAGGCAAGCTCGGCGAGCATCTCGACGTACCGAAGAAATTGCTCTTCGCTCATGACGCTCCTCCGCAGAGTTAGTAGCCGTAGGCGTCCATGAAGAAGCCGATGAGGCCGCGAAGCCAGGTGCCCGGCCAGAGGTATTCCGGCCATTCGCGCGGGGTGCGCACCGAGATGACGCCGTGGCTGAAATCAAGTTCCTTTTCGAGCTTACACCGTTCGTCGAGGGTAAGAACCATATGCGCCTCCTGGAATGACAAAAGCGCCTTAAGGCGCTTTTGTCAAACAAGCTAAATAATCCCTTAGAATCTCCGTCCGCCTCCGAAGCCGCCATCATCGCGGCGCGGCGGGTGTTCGCGCTTTTCCATGGGCCGCGCTTCGTTCACCACGAGCGTGCGGCCGCCGAATTCTTTGCCATTGAATTGCTCTATGGCTTTCTCTGCTTCTGCATCGCTTGCCATCTCGACGAATCCGAAGCCCTTGGATCGGCCGGACATGCGGTCGGAAATAATGGCGACCGATTCGACCGTTCCCGCCTGCTCGAACAGGCTCTGGAGTTCTCCTTCCGTGGTCGCGTACGGGAGTCCTCCGACGTATAGTTTCTTGGCCATACCCTTACGAAGGATAACTTACTGCTTCAGCCGCAATATACCATTGCTTATGGAGAAAAGTCAAATCATTACTGTGGGGAAAAGAAAAAGGCGACGATCTCTCGAAAAGTAAGAATAACTGCAAGCCATTGCAATGGCATCGCTTGCAAAGCGTCTTTTATAGTGCTAGCATATTGACGCGGGATGGACGAGTAGTATCCCGCTGGAAGCGGGACGAGGCCCATTCATATGCATACGGTATATGTTCTCTATAGTCGGGTAGGCAGGAAATATTATATCGGGCGCACTGCCGATCTTGAAAGAAGAATCGCTCAGCACAACGGAGAGGATGCGAAGGGTTGGACGAGACGTTTTCAGCCGTGGGAATTACGGCACGCTGAGGAATTTACGACTAGGACAGAAGCATTGCGGCGTGAGTATTACCTGAAATCTTTGAAGAATCCCGAGCGGTTGCGACAATATATCTCCGGTTGGAGAAGTAAGCATTTGCAAAATTAATATTGGGGCCGTATATTGACTATCGCGGGATGGACGAGTAGTACGTCGCGAGGCTCATAACCTCGAGGCCCAGGTGCAAATCCTGGTCCCGCAAAGATTTTGTTCAAAAATCGGATGCTTTATGGCATCCGATTTTTGACGAACAAAATCTTTGCTACGCCGAAGCTTTAGCGAAGGCGAGCTTCGCCTTGACAAGGACGTTGGAATGCGCTTTTGTTGTTCTACTGACCGACTCTGCCCGTATAGGGAGGTGAACGATATGAGGAAAGTCGCCATCGTGAACACTGGCGGCTACGGTGACCACAGCGCCGAGAAGGGCAGTTACGACTCTCTCGTCGAGACACTGGAGCGAACGCTCAAGCAGGCGAGGCGAAGCGACCAGCAACCGGCAGCGGATGTCTCGGTGACTCGCAGCACCGAAGAGGCGCTTCAGTGGGTAGGGGGCTACGGGACGGTGGTCTACGTCACTCGCGGGATGGGGCGTGACGCGAAAAAGGTCGCCGAAGAGCATCCAGGCGTTCGTGTGGTAATCTTCACGGGTGCCGTTCCCGAGCGGGAAGTCTTCTGGTTCAGCAAGTGGTGGGTCTCGGACACCGAACAGCTGGAGGCCGTCGTCCTCAAGGGGTGATTCACGCCACGGGGCGGTGCGATAACATCAAACCGCCATTTTCATTTCCCGAAACTCCCAAACTTCCTTCAACCACGCCAGCCACCGATGTAAATCCCGTCCCACTGCCGCAATACAAAACCGAGTATTGTTGACAAAAGCGTCAAATGGCGCTTTTGTTGTTTTACGAATCAAAAGAGCGCTCCTTCTAATACGCCATAGGAGGCTACCATGCCGCAACTTGCCTGGCCACGATACACCTGGGACGGCCCCGAGCAGGAGCTCGATTTCTGTGTCGTCGTCTCAAACCTCGTGATTGAGGAGGTCGAGGATCGTCCCGACGATCTCGAGCGTCGAGCGAAGGGCGTCCTTACCTGGAAGGATTACGTCGAGGGTGGCATCTTCACGGATAACTGGACCGCTCGTAAACTCTGGGGCAGACGGGTGAGCAGTAACTGGGTCGTCATGTGCGACGCGTGGCCATCAGAGTATTCTTTCTGCCTAACTCCCTCTGTGGACAAGAAAATCAAGTGGTTTGTCGCGCAGAAGCTCGAGCGAGCCGAGGAGATGTGCCCGAAGTCCGCGACCGACATCGTCGAAGGACCGGTTCGTTTCGGCGGCGACAGGGTGAGGTACTCTGGCGAGTGCGTCTGCGCGGCACTCCACGACCCGAAAGCGAGTCCTTCCTTCGACTGGCAGCGAGCGACAGGCGGGAACTTCCCCCAGAACTGCTTCGAATGCAGCTGCGGACAGAGGTGGTGGTGCTACAATCCAGAGCAGCGGCTGTGGGCGCCGGTCGCCGACCCGGCGGCCTGGGAGATGTTCTGTGAGTACAACGGCGTCGCCAGGTATCAAGTGGCCGCTCTCGATAAAGGATTCCACCTTCTCCAGACGCTTCGGAATCAAGGTATGATTCCGATCGGTTAAGTGTCGGATCGCGGAGGTGTTAGGCGATCTATGAGCCGCGGTCAGCATGACGCGGCTCTTTCTTTTTCTCTAAACTTTCAAATCTCCCAACCACGCTACACACTGATGTAAATCTGTCCCACGGCCGAATGTAGACTCAAAAGCGCCCGGCATGCCGGGCGCTTTTGAGTCTATCTTGATCCTGTTCACAATCGGATGGCACGCCAGGCGGCCGGTACTATATTATGGAAGCAATGCTTCGGCGAGCGGTGCAAATCAGAATCGCTGGCGCCGTTCTCCTCGCGGGGTCGGTATTGATGCCCGGAGTTTTCGCGTTCGCGCAGACCGCCACCGTTTCGGTGGAGCTGCAGCAGCTCGTCGCCAAGCTCCAGGAGCAGATCGCCGCACTGCAGGCGCAGATTGTTGAGCTAAAATCCGAGCTCGCCGTCACCCAAGCCGAGCTGAAGTTTACGAAAGCGCTCCGGCGCGGGGCCACCGGCGATGAGGTGAAGGCGCTCCAGGAGTTCCTGAAAAAGTATCCCGAGATCTACCCCGAGGGCTTGGTCACCGGCTACTATGGACCACTGACCGAAGCCGCGGTCAAGCGCCTGCAGGAGAAGCAGGGCATTGAGGCCGAGGGAATTGTCGGCCCCAAAACCCGGGCCAAGCTGAATGAGCTCATCACCGAGGGAGCCGGGGAATCCGGCATCATCCCGCCCGGGCTCCTCACTGCGCCGGGTCTCGAGCGTGGAGGCGCGACCGGAACACCGCCAACGCTTACACCCCCGCCGCCGTCTGGCGCTACCTCAACACCGCCGTCTACCGCCACCTCCACTCCGGTCGCGCCACCGCCGGCAGTCCCGCCACCCGCAGCCACCTCCACCCCGGCCCAAGTCTGCGGCAAGACCCTCACCGTCCCCTCCGAGAAGTATCCGACGATACAGTCGGCCCTCGATGCCGCCTGCAAGGGCGATGTCATCAGGATTGCCGCCGGCGCCTACTTCGGCGCCTTCAGCCTCACCGCCCGCTCGAGCGGCATCACCATCACCGGCGCCGGCTTGGATCAAACTGTCATCCAGGGCGTTGGCGCGCCCGGCTTCACCCTTGATGGCGTGAGTGATGTCGCCATCAAGAACCTGAGCATTGTTCGCGCCGGCCACGCCGCCACTGACGGCGGGGGTATGCGCATCGTACGCTCGAAGAACGTCGCGCTCTCGCATTGCCGCGTATCCAAAAGCGTCGGCAACGAGGGCGGGGCGCTCGCGGTAGATGACAGTTCCTCGGTGAGTGTGAGCCGCTGCCTGTTCGACGCCAACATTTCGACCTACTCCGCGGGCGGCATCGCCGTCAAGGGCAACTCCCAGGCCACGCTCGCGAATGTCACCGTCGTCCTGAACGAGGCCCGGGGCTGCCACGGCGGCGGGCTCGCCGTGGACGGAACGTCGCGCGCTACGGTCACGAATGCCATATTCTGGGCGAACTCCGACACCATTTCCCCCGGCACATCCTGCCAGAGAGCCCCATCCATCTACGGCTCGCCCACCGTGACCTACTCCGATGTTGAGCGCGGATTCCCCGGCATCGGCAACATTGATACGAACCCCTACTTCGTCTCCCTCTTCGGCGGCGACTACCATATCCTGACGCCGAATTCGCCAGTGGTGAACACGGGCAACCCGGCGACCACCGACCCCGACGGTACCAGAGCCGACATGGGGGTGTTTCCGTATGGGACGGAAGTGCTGGTACCGGCCCCGGTGCCGGCGCCAATACCGCCAGCACCTGCGCCAACGCCGACCCCGATGCCGCCTCCGGCAGCGACTTCAACCGCGCCGACGCCAAGCCCCACCCCTGCGCCGCCGCCGGCTACGGCAACAACCACGCCGGCTACTCCACCACTTCCGCCGCCGTCCCCGGCACCGCCGCCAGCACCATCTTCATCCCTGCTCCCCATTGTCAGCTCCATCTATGACGCGACGCAGTTAAACGGTGCAAACGCCGTTGCGGTTGCCGGAACCTACGTCTATGTCGCCGCGTATGAAGCGCACCGGCTTACCATCGTGGATGTTTCAAATGCGGCTGCGCCGACAGTGGTCGGCTCGGTGTACGATCCAGTAAAATTGGCAAATCCGTTTTCGGTTGCGATTGCGGGAACATATGCGTACGTAACCTCATATACCGGTGACCGCCTCACCATTGTTGATATTTCCAATCCGCGGTCTCCGGTAATCGCAGGATCCGTATATGATGCATCGAAATTAGATGGTCCCTGGTCGGTCGCTGTCGCCGGCCAATATGCGTATATCGGTCTTTGGAGCTATCGCTTTACCGTTGTTGACGTTTCGAATCCTGCGAACCCGGTAGTGGTAGCATCGCTGTACGATACGAATAAACTCGGCGGCGTGAAATCAGTGCAGGTTGTCGGGAATTTTGCCTATGTTGGAACATATTACCGAGATTATCTGACCGTGATTGATATTTCAAATCCTCTCTCTCCCTCTCTTGCGGCGACTGCTGATTTACGGGTCGGCACCCAATACCTCGGCACGAATATAAGTAGCGGCATGTCCGAGGGCGGGTTATATGTGGTCGGCAGGTATGCGTATATTGTCGGCCGCGAACGTCTCACTATCGTTGATATCCTGAATCCTTTGTTGCCGAAAGTCGTTGGCTGGACGCCAAAATGGGATGGCTACGCGGTTTATCCAGACCTCACGGCCCAATTTATTAGCCCGAAGTCCGTCGTTATTTCCGGTACCTATGCGTATGTGGCGGCGGGTACCTATTTTAGTTCACCTCGATGGACGGAAAACGGGCTTGCGGTCTTAGATGTTTCAAATCCCGCTTCTCCCGTTGTCGCGGCATCCGTTGCGGATAAAGCCAGGTTTGAGAGCCTAGGCGGAGGGAATTTAGTCGCAGTTTCCGGCAACTATGCGTACGTCGCCGCGCGGGAAATGGACCGTCTCACCATTGTTGATATTTCTCGATTTCCCGCAGCGAGCGTACCGTCCCTGCCGGTCCCCGCCCCCGCGCCGGCACCAGCACCCGCTCCGCCGCCGTCCCAACTGCCCGCTGTCGACGGGCTCACCGCAACCGTGTCCGGCAATTCGGTCAACTTGTCGTGGTTGGGTCATGCGGCGTATCCGACGCTGGCCGCGAATAACAACAGTATTAACATCTACCGCGGTACTACGGCCGATTTTGTCCCCAGTGCGACGTACGGCATCCCCAGCTCGCAGATCAACCTCATTGCCCAAGGGAACGTCCTATCATACACGGACGCGAATCTCGCGCCGGGCACGTATTACTACAAAGTCGCGTGGCAGGACATCAATGGCGTCGTGGGGCCGTATTCTCAGGCGGTGAGCGCTATAATACCGGCAAGTTCGTCCCCGCCGTCGCCCGCCGTCGCCGTGCTCGCTCCCAATGGCGGCGAGGCGTGGACGACGGGCCAGTCCTACGCCATCCGGTGGAGCGCCCAGAATATTCCGGCGGATACCAAGCTTGGGCTCCAATTGTCTTAT
Organism: Candidatus Sungiibacteriota bacterium; assembly: GCA_016203665.1. Lineage (GTDB taxonomy): Bacteria > Patescibacteriota > Minisyncoccia > Sungbacterales > SURF-37 > JACQMJ01. Next base: position 85,119 of record JACQMJ010000008.1, on the reverse strand, counting down.
CGGTATAGCGGGAACACGACGCCGTACGAGGACGGCATTGGCGCCTACTACGGGGGTTCGGCGAACGCCGATCCCGCCAGCGGTACGTACCAGTGGAGCGTTCCCGCCCAGTACGGCAGCGGCTATGAGCTGAACATGTTTAAGGTGCGCGCCTACCTCTATGGTCCCAATATCCCGGGAATGAATCCGCCGCAGGATTACAGCGACGCCGCTTTCACCATCAGCGCGCCGCAGACCGCCCTGCCGGCGGCGGGCTGCACCGTCACGTTGAAAGACGGCAAGACCACGTATGTCATCGGCGAGGTCGTGACGTATACGTACACTTGCACGGTACCGGCGGGCGGGAGCGTGACCGTAAGCGTAGTGAACCCCAGCGGCGTCTCGGCCACGTACGGCAGCGCGAGCGGCGTGACCCAGATAACCGATACGCGTGGATTTGGGACGGAAAACCTCTTGGCGGGGAATCATATCCTACGGGTTTGTACCGGCGCCTGCGTGGATCTGTCGTTCACGATGGTGCAGAGCGCGAGCGTTCCTCCAGTACCCCTCAATCTGACTGCCAGTTGGGCGAGCTACAGCACGACAGCCGCGAAGGTTGCTGCGCTCAAATGGGACGGCAGCACAAGCGGTATCACCGAATTTCGAGTTTTCAGCCGTCCCCAAGGATCAGGGTGGTCCGGGTATGAGCTGCGGAGCGTGTGGTCGCTGACGAGAAACATCGGGGTGGACATCGGGCTTGTGGGGGGCGCCTCTGGCGTCTACGAGTTCAAGGTCCAGGCCTGCAACAGCGCCGGGTGCTCGGCCGATTCGAACGTGGTCGCATTGAATGCTGGCGTATCGGGCCGCCTGCCGGCGCCGCCGAGCATCGCTTCCACCGGCACGACGAACCTCGCCGCCCTGCTTGACGCCATTGCGCAGGCTCTTGCTGCAGTGCAGCAGCAGATACAGCAGATCGGGAAGCCGCGTTGAGTCAACAGTGTTGCTTTGACATTTTTTCGTCCCTGCGCTACAGCTGAAATAGCGCAAGATGCGCGTGCTGTTCACGGCAGCTCTCTTGAAAGGGGGCGTCTATGAGGGTTCCGTTCCTCGTCCTCGCGCTGATCCTGCTGATGGCCATGGGCATCGCCGGGCCGCCGCCGGCCCTGGCCGACTGCTCCAATGGCCATGCGGCCATCGTCGCCCAGATGCAGCCGGGCACGGCCGTCACCCCGTCGATCATCTACACCGGGGGCGAGACGGACCGGGCCGTCATCGCGAACTCGCCGACGCAGTCCGGCGACCCGCCGGGTCTGCCGGCGGCCGCTCTGAAGGACTCCAATTTTTTGAGCACGAGCGTGGCGCTCGCCGGCGCGGCTGGCGGCTACGTCTTCGAGTCCTACACCGAGTGGAGGATCCACGCCGGCGGCTACGCCGGCGGCATCTGACTCCGGCCGAGCCGGCCTTGAGTTTCGGGCCGGCTCGGATCCCGGGCCTCGTCGCTTCATGCGGCGGGGCCCTTTTTCATTCCCAAACTATTCTCGTCCAGACATTGCTAAAAACATTTTAATATGTCATATTAATTTTCCGCGGTTCTTTATCACAACACCAAGGAGAGAGCACATATGGCCCAGTGTCTAAGGCCGGATGCCGAAGTCATCGGCCGGATGAGAAAGCGCTACCAGCCAAGCTTGTTCCGGCTCGGATGCCGCCTGCTTGCAAGAGCCCTGCCTATGGCTATCGCGTTCGGCATCATCACATCCGGCATAATTTCCTGGCGCCAGCAATCGGATGCGACAGCGCCTGGAAAGGAAGCCCAGGAAGTCCTGCAGGAGGCGGACCGCCTGCTGGCGGAGCTTTCCCTGATGAAGATCGTCGAAGGGCAGGTTCTTGGGGCTCTGCTTTCGCTCGAAGAAGGGGAGCAGCGACAGAAAGTCATTAAGCAGGTTCATCAGGCGCGCCCCCTCATCCTCGAGCTTGAGAGCGCTTTGCCGCGAGTGAAGATGAGCGGCAGTGGGATCGGTTTCGTCAGCGAAAAGATGTCGCGCCTTCGGGAGAGATTCCTGAATATGTGCGCGACCGCGGGCATCTCCTGTCCGTCAGCGCTGCTGCCGCAACAGCCGGAGAAGAAGCCAAAGCCGGGCAGGAAGTTCCATGCCCGGCGTTTTTCTTGCAGAAATGCCGGATTAACGTATAATTTCCTGTGTTCGGGTGATCGATTTTCGGCTGTGTAGTTCAACGGTTAGAACAGAGCACTCATAACGCTCAAACGGTGGTTCGACTCCACCCATAGCCAAAAGTGGGTAAGCCGCGCGGCGCGAAGTCCCGCATAAAACTCGGGGGTCGTCTAACGGTAGGACCCATGCCTCTGGAGCATGGTATCTTGGTTCGAATCCAAGCCCCCGAGTTTTGTGCGGGAGACGCGGAAACTGGGGTTCAAATCCCTGTCCCGGGGCGAAATGGATGATACCCTTCAGCCTAATCTTTTGAACGCCTCTTGGTAAACGTGTTTTCTGTCGCCAATCAACAGCACCAACACGACGGACTGTTCGATGAGATACACTACTCGGTACATGCCGACGCGCAGAACTCGGAATCCGGCGAGAGAATGACGGAGGGGTTTTCCAAACAGTTCGGGCTGTGCGGTCAGCTTGGCTTCAATTGCGTTCCGTATCCTTTTCCCGGACGGCACATCAATAGATTGTAAATCGCCCGGGACACGGGTATCGTATTTGACCGCATACCGCATATCCTAGCGGCGCCACACTGCTTTATGGGAGAGAAACTTTTTTGAAGTCCGATACCGCTCGCTCGCTATTTGTTCCAATAACATATCCTCATCGATCTCAAGACCGAGCCGAAGCAATTCAGCCGCCTTTGTTGCTTCGGGAACACCGTCTCTTTTGGCGGCTGTAGACAATGCCTCATCCAGGTCTCTTGATATGCTTACATTGATCCGCTTTTTGGTTGTGGGCATACCCAAAAGTGTATCAAAAGTGTATCACCAGTGTCAACAGGAAACGCGAATCCCGTTGGAAGCGGAACGAGTCCCTGTCCCGGAGTCTTATTCAATTCTATACAGCGCCAACGACTTACCCCGATAAAGCGGCGGAAACGCATTCAGCCATTTGTTTTCGGCAATGAGCGGCGTGGGAATGATGAGGTTAAACGGCGGGGCTAACGCGACGCCGCTCGCGGCCGAGATATGCCGCACTGGACGGCGGCTATAGTATTGTATGGATTGGTCGGGAGGGAATTCGTAGAGGTAGATCGGAATTCCAGCCGATTCTCCGGCAAGCGTAAGGCCAATGGACTTTTCGTCGGCTGACGCCGCAGTTACGTAAAGACGCGTATCTAAGAATGCCTCGCGGACGGAAAGGATAAGCGCGGCAATTATGGCGGCGCGGCCGACCGCTCGGAAAACCGTGCGGCTTTTGGTTTGGAGAATTGCGGCGTAAAGCGCGCCCAAAAATATCGCGGCAAAAGGATAGGAGGGGATGAAATAGGTGATGAGCTTTGTTTTCGGCAAAAGGAAAAAACCAAAAAAGAAGAGCCACGCGGCAAGGGAAAACCATACGGCGCGCGCGATCTCGGGATTGCCGCGCCGCCATCCGGCGAACCGCGCGGCGAGCCAACCCGCGGCGCCGGCAATGAGGAGCGAGCTCCATGGCTGGCCGTGGCGGAAAAACACCCAGAGCACATAAGCCGCAGTTATCTGGCTTTCCAAAATATTCACGGCGGCGCGGCCGATCTGGAAACCGAAATAGTGTGCGAAAAATCCGTCAAGCGCCGCTTCCATGGCCAAGTGCCAAGGCAGGGCGATGGCAATGCCGAGCGCGGCGCCTATCCAAAAGTAATGATTTTTCAGCCAGCGCCAGTCGCGGTAGATGAGTGAGAATATAAGAATGAGCGGCAGGGCCAAGAGGCCCACGACGCTTTTTAGAAGAACGCCGATGCCTATGGCAGTGCCGACGCCGGCAAACCAGCCAGGCCGCTCGCGTCCCTTTAGGAAACAATAAATGGCGGCAAGGATGGCTGTGCTGACGGGCACGTCAAGCCGCATATTCCGGCTGGCCAAAAGGAAGAGCGGCAAGGAAATAAGCACAAGCCCGCTGAAAAGCGCGGATTCTTTGTCCTGCGTCAGTTGCCGGACTATGAGCGCCGTCAAAACGACCGCGGCGATGCCGGCAAGTACGGATGGCAGGCGGAGAGAGAATTCGTTCTCTCCGAAAATTTTTGCGCTTGAGGCGGCCAGCCAAAAATAAAGGGGCGGCTTATCCACCCACGGCGCACCATCAATACGCGGCACGATATAATCGCCGTTTTCGCTCATTTCGCGCGCCACCATGGCGTAGGTCGCCTCGTCCGCATCCTCAAGCGGCAGGCGACCGAGCAGGACAAGATTAAAAGCGGCGGCAAGCGCTATCAACACTAACCACGGAATTAGAGGGTGGCGCAGAACCATTGCACGGGTATTTCCAGTATATGTCATTGTACGAAGCAGGGCGCGCTGTTATCATACGTAAAAATCGCATGTCCCCGGCAGAACACGTTGTCCTTGTAGACGAAACGAATTCGGTGCTCGGTACTATGCCTAAAGCCGAGGTGCACCACGAATCCACTCCGCTCCACCGCGGCTTTTCATTATTTTTGTTTAACCCGCGCGGACAAGTGCTCTTACAACAGCGCAGTTCGAAAAAGAAGACATGGCCGCTCGTGTGGTCCAATTCCTGCTGCGGGCACCCCGAGCTCGGCGAGACGAACGTTCGCGCAGCCGAGCGCCGCCTCAAGGACGAACTCGGCATGCGGGCGGAAGTTTTGGAGGAGGTTGCACCGTATCGCTACCGCTATTCCCGGGACGGCGTGATGGAGAACGAGATCTGTCCCATTCTCGTCGGATTCACCCGCGAAGAACCATCGTTGAATCCGGTTGAAGTTGAGGCGGCCGCCTGGCTTGGTTGGGGAGCGTTCCTGCAGGACATCGCTACGAACCCCGACAAATATTCTGATTGGTGTATTGAAGAGGCGCGCATCCTCGACGAGCATCCGCGGTTTAGAGAGCTGGTGAAACGGCGGTAGCTTTTGTGAGCCGTGGTATCATCAAAAGATGAAGCGGCGCATTTTTGTTGTCATTGACTTGCCGCCGGAATTGAAGCGGGGGATTGAAGATGCCATCGCCCAATGGCGCTGGCTGCCCATTTGGTGGCTCGCGCCTACGAACTGGCATATTACCATCGTTCCACCGGTCTACTTGGAAAATCGTGAGGTCGAAGTACTCTCCGCACTCGCCGGCCGTAGCCGTTTCGGGAAGCCGTTTCTGATCCGTTTTTCGCGCGTAGTGCTGGCGCCGGCCGGCGTACAGGCCCCGTTAGAGGCAAGCTCCGACCGGATGTCGGAGCTGCCGTTCCGCCAAAAGCGGAACGGGCCTCTAACGGGGCAGGCGCGGATGATCTGGCTCGAAGGCGATACGCCGCCGGAACTCGTGCGGCTGAAAAAGAAGATTGAGAAAGTGTGGGGCGCAGAGAAAGAATTGCCGCCGCTGAAACCGGAGAGCCGACCGGTGCATCTCCACGTAACGCTCGCGCGCTTCGAGCCCGGCGAATTAAAGGAACTTGAATCCAAAACCCGCACGCTCGGCGAGGTTGATTTTAGCTTTGAGGCGAATGAGGTCACCGTGATGGAGTCGCACCTGAAACCGTCAGGGGCGGAGTATAAGCACCTCGCCGCCGCTCCCTTATGAACCAGCAGGCGAAAAAAACGTTTTTGGGGTTGTCGCCGAACGTTATCTGGATGGGGGTCGTGTCATTCCTGAACGATTTGTCATCGGACATGATCTTCCCATTCATACCGATTTTTCTAACCTCGGTACTCGGCGCGTCCTATGCCTTCGTTGGAGTCGTGGAGGGAGTTGCCGATGCTACGGCGAGTATTTTGAAGATCGTATCCGGCCGGATATCCGACCGCTGGCAAAGGCGAAAGCCTCTGGTAGTAGCCGGCTATTCGCTATCGGCGCTCGCCAAACCGATCCTTGCCGCAGCCACTGCGCCATGGCACGTGCTCGGGGTACGCTTCATGGATCGCGTGGGCAAGGGCACGCGCGATGCCCCCCGCGACGCGCTCATCAGTTTCTCCACGGAGCGCGCCCTTTACGGCCGCGCCTTCGGGTTCCACCGCGGCATGGATACGCTTGGCGCCGCACTCGGTCCGCTCGCCGCTTTTGCCATACTGCCGCTTATAAATCAAAATTATCGCCTGCTTTTTCTGTTCTCGTTCATCGCCAGCTTCTTTGCGGTCCTCATCCTGATATTCTTCGTGCGCGAGATTAAGGCTGATGGCACGGCTGCGGCCGCGCCTTCCGCCTCCGCCACGGCTACGGCGGATAAGCCGGCGCGGCCGCAAGTATCCGATATTCGTGTTAATTCGTTTAACAATTCAAGTAGGGCTCGCATATCAAGCCCTGTAGGGCTTAGCCTGCCGTTCTTTCTTTTTCTCGCCGTTGCCGCGGTAGCATCGCTTGGTAAAGCATCCGAGGCGTTTCTCATCCTCAAGGCGAGGGATGTCGGCATCGCGATTGCGCTCATTCCGATTCTCTATTTTGTTTTTAGCATCACGTTTGCGGTTCTTGCCACACCCTTCGGCGCCGTCGCCGATCGGGTCGGCAAGCGGAATACCTATACGGCCGGCCTTTTCCTTTTCGCGGCGGTCTATCTCGGCATGGCGTTTGTTGCCACGCCGCAAAGTATCTGGTTCCTCTTTATCGCCTACGGCATTTACGCCGCGCTCACCGAGGGTGTCGGCCGCGCCATTGTCGCCAGCCTCGTTCCGCCGGGGATCCGGGCCACAGCCTTTGGTATTTACAACGCCGCGACCGGCCTCGCGCTCCTGCCGGCGAGCGTGGCGTTCGGCTACTTGAGTCAGCATTTCGGGAGCCATGTCGCCTTCTCATACGGGGCGGGCCTTGCGCTCGCCGCGGCGATCGGGTTCCTACTCATGCAACGCATTACGATGCGGAATCATTCTACTCCTACACAGGTTACGTAACTTCTCTCAAGCGAAGTGGTTGCGCAAACAGTCGGGGCGCATCTACCAAGTAACAACGGTAGTATTTCATATTTCATGGCCTTGATGCTTCGTGCAATGCCTTGATGACGGCTTGATACAGCGCGTCCGACAGTTCTTTCTGCATTTTGGCGGCCGTCATCCTGCTAACGATATTCCGGGAGAGATGAGGGATGATTTTATCGCCAATCAGCTTCACCAGAGCGTCGGTCAGCATTCCTCCCTCCAATTCCTCGGACACGCAGGCGCGGATGCGCCGGCCGAGCGCTGCCACTCGTCTCTATCATGAACAAAATCTAACTGTTTGCATATCTTCAGTTTTTCTATTCCCTCCAAGAAAACCGCTTGCCCGAGTTGGAACATCTCTCTAGTAGGCTTCATAGTATTTATTTCCAAGTGCCCCAAAGAATCTTTCAACAGATGTTGTATAACCTTCCCTAAGTGAGGTGGGTGTGCAAGGACTAGTTTACTGGGTTTATTTTATCCGATGGCCCCAAAAGTTCAAAGGTAATCGGCAGTTTTGTTGCTTGAGGTATTTGCGTTTTGCTGCGGCAGGATTTATGGGGTATCTCGGCCGACATAAGGTTTATTGGCCGATCGGTCAATAAACCTTATGGGTGAGTTTTGATCGGCGCTCCATTTCTTTTTAGGATGTCAAGGGCAAGTCCCTTGCTACCGCCGGGCCGCCGGTTATAATCGGACTAAATCTATCCGGATTAGGAAATCCCATGCGGAAACGCTTTGATTACGCCATCGCTCTCCTCGGCTCCCTCCGGGAGCAGGGTGGGACATTCGCAGGCGTCGGAACAATTGCCGAGGCATTAGGTTTGCCGCGGGCCTACCTCGAAAAAGTTGCCCAGGAGTTGAAACAGGCCGGATGGTTAGAGTCGCGCAAGGGGCCGTATGGCGGCTACCGGCTCAGCAAGGATGGCGGTCAGGTTTCCGTAGAGGCGCTGATTAATTTCTACAGCCCCATACAGCAATTTTGCCCGGTGCTTCGAGAAATGGAGAAGTGAGAAACGAGAAATGAGAAATGGAGGAGTGAACGATATGCGCGAAATATACCTCGACCATGCCGCCGCCACGCCGCTCGACCCCCGCGTGAAAGCGGCGATGGCACCATACTGGGACGATGCGTACGGCAATCCTTCCGCGCTCTACCGCCAGGGCCGGCTCGCCAAGGACGCCGTGGATGCGAGCCGCGAAACCGTGGCGTGGATTTTGGGCGCAAAGCCCGATGAAATTATTTTTACTGCCGGGAGCACCGAGGCCGACAATATCGCCATTTTCGGGGCGGCCGGCGCGGCGGCAAAGACGGGGCATCTCATCACGACCGCTTTTGAGCACCATGCCGGCCTCCGCACATTTGAGCGTTTGGAACGCGATGGCTGGGCAGTAACGTATCTGCCGGTAAGCGTCGAGGGGATCGTGGAGCCGGAAACGCTTCGCGCGGCCATCCGTCCTGATACGCTTCTCGTTTCGGTCATGTACGCCAATAACGAGATCGGGACTATTCAGCCGACTGCGGAGATTGGACGAATGCTGAAAGTCGAAAGACGAAAGCGAATAGCTGACAGCAATCAGTCGCCGATTTATTTCCACTGCGACGCGTCGCAGGCTGCCGGGTTCTTGGACCTGAACGTTGAACGGCTCGGGGCGGATCTCCTTTCCCTAAACGGCGGCAAAATTTATGGTCCTAAAGGTTCGGGGTGCCTCTATATCCGCTCGGGCGTGCGCCTGAAGCCGATGTTCCAGGGCGGCGGGCAGGAGAAAAACCTCCGCTCCGGCACTGAAAACGTTCCCCTGATTGTCGGTTTTGCAAAGGCCCTAGAAATTGCCAATGCCGAGCGCGATCGGGAATCCCGGCGGCTCTGCGAACTGCGCGACTACTTCATCCGCCGGCTCACCGCCGAGATCCCTAAGACCGACCTGAACGGTGACCCCGTCAAGCGGCTGCCGAATAACGTAAATGTTTCTATCCTGGATGTGGAGGGCGAGGCGGTTGTGCTCTATCTCGATCATAAAGGGGTAGCTATTTCTACCGGCTCGGCCTGCACTTCAATGACGCTTGATCCTTCGCACGTCATTTTGGCGCTCGGCAAGCCCTACGAGTACGCTCACAGCTCCCTTCGCTTTACGCTCGGCCGCTCCACCGCAAAAGAGGATCTGAATCGCGTCATGGAAGTTTTGCCCGGCATCATTGCCAAGCTCCGCCAAATTTCGCCGGTGAAGATGGAAATCGGGCAACGCGCCATTTCGCATCCCGAGGCTTTTGCGGGGCAGGGAGCGAGGGTGAAAATAGGAGGGCGGACGTATAAATAATAGACGTATAAATAATAACGGTAGCCGCCGACGCTCCTTTTGGAGCTTTGACAAGGTTTTTTACCTATAGCTACTGGCTATCGTTTGCAGGCAGGTAAAGAAAAGAGCCGGCACGCGCGTGCGGCTCAATACATCCGGTTGGCATCGCCCAGCGTTTCTGCCTCGGCCGGGGCGGGAGATCCGGTCTGGGTTGCGAGCGAGGCTAGTACGCGTTCGGCTTCGGATCCTTCGAGAATGATGACCTCATCGAGATCCCATCCCTCCCCGAGCTCGGCGGTGAGGTATGTGCGGAGGCGCAGGAGCACGCGCTCCTGCAATGTCAGCGTCATGTGCTCTTCGTCCGGCAACAGCTTGAGTTTTGCCGCTTCGAACGGGACAAAGAAGCGAAGGCCCCGTTCCAATAACTTCGGCTCGAAGAACGCGGGGTGACCGAAGAGACGCCGGCCGACAGCAAGAGATGCAGCCGGCTCGGCCGCGCCTCTCCGCCGGATGTCAATCTGCGCCACGCGCATACCGCACCCCCTTTTTTATGTGATCGCGCTCCGAAATTACAGATCCACTATGCCAGAACAGAAACCCGAACTCAATTCAGCCACAGGTGACGTTATGAATCAATACACTGGGGAGCAGTGGTACTATTCGCCGATCGTGAAGGACCACTTTTTCAACCCGCGGAATATTATGCTGGAAGAGCCGGATGAGTCTGGCTACAGCGCGGTGGGAATGGTTGGCAGCCCGGCCTGCGGCGACATGATGAAAATGTGGCTGAAGGTTGACCCGGACACGGAGCGCATAACCGATTTGAAATGGCGGACGTTCGGGTGCGCCTCGGCCATTGCCGCGACTTCGATGTTCTCGGTTATGGTCACTGAAGAGGGCGGCATGCCGATCAAGGACGCTCTCGGCATCCGGCCCCAGCACATCATGGAGCGCTTGGGCGGCCTGCCCAATCGCAAGATTCATTGCTCGGTGCTCGCGGATAAGGCCTTTCGCAAGGCGGCCAACGACTATTTCCGGAAGAGCGGCCAGCACGAGCGCATCCTGGTGGAGGGGGCGCGGGTGATCGATGCCGCGCTCAACATCACGGACCGCGATATCGAGGAGGCGGTGCTCGAGGGGGCGATGGACCTCGATGCCGTGCAGCGGAAGCTGAAAGTCGGCGTCGGAAGCCCCGAAATCATTACCGAGGTAGAGCAGCTCATTCGGTTTTATAAAGATAAATATTACGGCTAGCGGCGATTTGTCAAAGGAAAACGGGCCGAAAGTTTTATTCTCGGCCCGATGCGATGCTCGGCTGTATCGAGATGGCGAGCATAGCGCTCGCCCACCAGACGACGCCGAAGATGGCGATCGCGTTGACCGCTGGCTCGCCGCCGATGCGCTTGGCGCCTTGTAAGAGCAGGATTCCAAGCATGCCAAGGGTCACTATGGCGAATAGCGAATGACCCCAGCTATTGCAGCACCAGTCGCTAACTTTCAGCGCAACAGCTCCCTGTAACCCGAGAAACAGGATGAACCAGCGTTCGTTGCGGGTTTGGGGAGCCGCGGGCGGTCCGGCGCAGACTAGGAGGAGCCCGTAGGCGTAATTGGCTGCGAGCGCCGTGATGGTTAAGAGAACGCACCAAACGACCAGCATGGCATTCCTCCTACCACGGTTTGCCGGTGCAGATGGGGCAGTCCGCCGTAACTATCCGCGTGATGCACCACGGGCAGTACCCTACGCCTATCGATATGTACAAGCTTTTTGTCGCAGTCGGGGCAGCACACCCACTCGCGGGGCGGTGTCTAATGGAAGAGGCAGTGCGCGATCATTTCAATGCCGCTTCTCATGGCGCGATGGGCCGCGATGCGGTGGGCCACGGCGTTTCACCTCCCCGGTTGTTCTGTCTACGTTTACGTATAGAATAGGAGAGATGGAAAATCAAGGACAGGAGAAAAAACCACGCATCGGCAAGCTCATGGTGGACCGTAATCTCTGCATCGGCGCGGCATCATGCATAGCCGTAGCGCCCTCCGCCTTTGAACTTGACCCCGAGAATAAGGCCGTGCTCCGCCGCAAGAGCCAGCCGCCGACCTCGGACATGACCGCGCGCAAGGAATTGGAAGATCAAACCATTGATGATGAAATGCTGCTCCTTGCGGCCAAGTCTTGTCCGACGCAGGCGATTATCGTCTATGATGAGGAGGGGAGGCAGATTTACCCATGATGAGCTTTCTAGCTCATTAGCTTTTTAGCTTCTTAGGTATTCGATCTCTAAGAAGCTAGGCAGCTAAACAGCTAACAACTTGCTATGGCCTACGAACCAAAAAACTACGATCATCTTCTCGGCACGCCGGGGTTTTCCGACCAACTGCTGAATAACCATTTCACGCTCTACCAGGGGTATGTCACGAATACCAATAAACTCATGGAGGAGATCCGGGCGCTGGTGGACGAAGGCAAGCTCGGCACGCCATTGTATGCGGAGTTGAAGCGCCGGTTCGGATGGGAATTTAACGGCATGCGCCTCCACGAGCTCTATTTCGGCAACATGGCCAAGGCCGGTACGGCGCTTGCCGATGACGCCTCGCTGATGCGCCACCTCGTGCAGAAGTTTGGCTCGTATGAGGTGTGGCGGAAAGGGTTTCAGGCCGTGGCTGCGATGCGCGGCATTGGCTGGGCCATCCTCTATCGCGATTCAGCCAGCGGCGAACTCTTCAATACATGGGTGAACGAGCACGACACGGGCCACCTTGCCGGGTGTGCACCGCTTCTTGTGCTTGATGTTTTTGAACACGCCTATATGCTGGACTACGGCATAAAGAAAGCCGATTATATTGAAGCATTTTTCAAAGCTATTGACTGGAATATTGCAGCCGGCCGGTTGGCAGGTTAGATCCAATGGAACGAGCGAGTATCGCAAAAAATAAGTTATTCCTGGCCGCGGTTGTCATAGCGCTCCTGAATCCGATTTTTTCCGGGCTGATTATTGGACTTGTCATGTTCACCGAGTCGGAATTAAAGCGCGAAGGCCGGATCGTGACGGCCTTTGCCATTATCTGGGGCATTCTTGCCCTGGCCCTGCTCGCAAAGTTCCGATATTTGCTGGCGATATAAATGAAGGAACAGGTGGAGAAAGTACTTGAGGAGGTACGGCCGATGCTGGCGCTCCATGCCGGCAACATTGAGCTTGTAGCCGTTGATGAGGGCGTTGTTAAGGTCCGGCTCCTCGGCACATGCCATGGCTGCCCGCTCTCCGGGCTGACCTTGAAAGCCGGCGTGGAAGAGCTTCTGAAGGAGCGCGTGCCGGGCGTAGAGCGCGTCGAGGCAGTAGTGTAGGAGTGACTATTTATGGATAACCTCCGCCCCAGACAACTCATCGCCGCGACCATCGTCGTTGCAGCCGCAACATCGTTCCTGACTGTGCTGGTCACCCTCTCCTTTCTAACCGGCCAGCGGCCGGGCCAGGTTGTGGAGCGCATTATCGAGTCTTCGTCTACCGGTTCGGGTCTACGCCAAGCCGCCGAGGGCGTGTTGAACCGCGACGAGCCGGTGGTCACGGCGGTGAAGCGCACCGCGCCTGCAGTGGTGTCTATCGTCGCGACGAAGGACGTGCCGATCGTGGAACAGTACTTCGTCAATCCCTTCGGCGGTGATCCCTTCTTTGAGCGTTTCTTCGGCCGGGAGTTCGGCGTTCCGCAGTACCGCCAGCGCGGCACCCAGCGCCAGGAGGTCGGCGCCGGCACCGGTTTCATCGTCTCCTCTGACGGCCTCATCCTGACGAATAAGCACGTCGTGTCCGACACCGCTGCGGACTATACGGTCTTCCTGAACGATGGCACCAAGCTCGCGGCCAAGGTGCTCGCCCGTGACCCGGTGCAGGATCTTGCCATAGTCAAGATTGAACGGGGCGGCCTGCCCACGGTCGCGCTCGGGGACTCCTCAAAGGCCGAGGTCGGCCAGACGGTCATTGCCATCGGCAACGCCCTCGGCGAGTTCCGCAACACCGTTTCCGTGGGCGTAGTGTCGGGTCTCCAGCGGACAGTCACGGCCAGCGGTCCGGGCATTGGTTCGGAATCGCTCCAGGAGCTCATTCAGACTGACGCCGCCATCAATCCCGGGAATTCCGGCGGGCCGCTCCTGAACATGAAGGGCGAGGTCATCGGCATCAACACCGCCATGGCCCAGGGCGCGGAGAACGTCGGCTTTGCTATCCCCGTCAACAAAGCCAAGCGCGATATTGAGAGCGTTAAGGCGACAGGCCGCATCGTCTACCCTTTTCTAGGCGTGCGCTACGTCATGGTAACCAAGGACATTGCCGCACAGGAAAAGCTGCCGGTGGACTACGGTGCCTACCTCGTCGGCGACAGCGAAAGTCCGGCGGTGGCGGCCGGCGGCCCGGCGGACAAGGCCGGGCTCAAAGCCGGCGACATCATCATTGAGCTCGGCGGCAAGCGGGTGGATGCACAAAACACTCTGGCCGCGCTCATCGGCGAGCATAAAGTAGGGCAGCAGGCAGCCCTGAAGGTTCGCCGCGGCGGAGAGACGCTTACGCTAACCGCCACGCTTGAGGAGCGGAAATAACATTGCGTATTTAAAGATTCAAATATTTAAACCGATCTATTAGCACTCCATTGACTAGAGTGCTAATCATGTATTATGTTTGGTATATAGATTAGAGGGGCTTGATTTATCTTATTTTTTCTGCTATATTATGGATAAATTCCGCTGTAGGAACTTTAGAGGCAGTAAAGGCAGTAGAGACTCTACGCCATTCCTGCCTTTTATAGTCCATGACGCCATTCAATAATTTCACTATCAAGGCCCAGGAGGCGCTGAAGAAAGCGCACGATTTAGCCATTGAGCGCTCGCACCAGCAGATTACGCCGTTACACATCCTGGCCGCGCTTGTCTTGCAGGAGGAGGGGACCGTGGACGAGGTGCTGGAGCGCATCGGCCTTGACGTTGCCGCGCTCTCGGAGAAGCTTTTAGACCTCCTCGATCGCCAGCCGCGCGTTTCGGGCTCGGGCGGCATTGCCTCCCTCTATCTTTCCCAGGACCTCGGCCGCGTCATGGAGCAGGCTCACCGCGAGGCATCCGCCCTGAAGGACGAATTTATTTCCGTGGAGCACCTGCTGCTCGCCATTGCAGTCGTTCCCTCCCGGGCGCACGAAGTGCTCCTGGAGCACGGCGTGGCGCATGATGCCATTGTCCGCGCTCTCGGGGAGCTCCGCGGCTCGCAGCGCATCACCGATCCCGAGCCCGAGGCGAAGTATAACGTGCTCGAAAAATACGCGCGGAATTTGACGAAGCTTGCGCGGGAGGAGAAACTTGACCCGGTCATCGGCCGCGATCAGGAAATTCGCCGCGTCATGCAGGTGCTCTCGCGCCGCACGAAGAATAACCCCGTGCTCATCGGCGAGGCTGGCGTCGGCAAGACGGCCATCGCCGAGGGCCTGGCCCAACGCATTGTTTCGGGCGAGGTGCCGGAATCGCTAAAGGAGAAGGAACTCATCAATCTCGATGTCGGCTCGCTCGTCGCCGGCACGAAGTACCGCGGTGAATTTGAAGACCGTCTGAAAGCCCTTTTAAAGGAGCTCGAGCGCCAGCAGGGCAAATACGTCATTTTTATTGATGAACTCCACACTATCGTTGGCGCGGGCGCGGCCGAGGGGGCGATTGATGCCTCAAACATGCTGAAGCCGGCGCTGGCGCGGGGCGAACTCCGGGCCATCGGCGCGACGACGCTCCGCGAGTACCATAAGTACATTGAAAAGGATCCGGCGCTGGCCCGGCGCTTCCAGCCGGTCTATGTGGAGGAGCCCTCGCCCGAAGAGGCAGTATCCATTCTCCGCGGTCTGAAAGCGAAGTACGAAGTGCACCACGGCGTGCGCATCTCCGATGAGGCACTCGAGGCCGCGGTGCAGCTCTCCAGCCGCTACATTACCGACCGCTTCCTGCCGGACAAGGCCGTTGACCTCATGGACGAGGCGGCCTCCTCCCTCCGTCTGGAAATTGATTCCATGCCCAAGGACCTTGAAGAACTGCGCCGCAAGCTCGCCGAGCTTGAAATCGAGCGCGAGACTATGAAGCAGGGCGAGCCGGCCCGGGCGAGAGCTTTAAAGGAGAGGCGCGAGCGAGGCCGGTCAGCCGCGGGGTCAGCGGGTCTTGCAGTGCTGCAAAAGAACCTCGAGGCGCTCCGCGCCAAGGTGAAACAGCTCGAAGGCCGCTGGCAAACTGAAAAGGAACTCATTGCCTCCATCCGGGAGCTGAAGAAGCAGCTCGGCGATTTTCGCCAGGAATCTGATATCCGCGAGCGCGAGGGCGCGTTCGAGCGCGTGGCCGAGCTGCGCTATGGCAAAATTCCCGAGGCGGAAAAGAAGCTTCGCGATACCGAGGCCAAGATGAAGAAAGTGCAGGCCGAGCGTCAGATGCTTAAGGAAGAGGTGACCGCCGAGGATATTGCCGCGGTTGTGGAGCGCTGGACCGGTATTCCGGTGACGCGCATGCTCGAGGCCGAGGGCGAGAAGCTGATGCGCCTGGAGGCGGTGCTCTCCGGCCGGGTACTGGGGCAGGAAGAGGCCATTGAGAAGATGGCGCACGCCATACGCAGATCACGCGCCGGCATCCAGGACGAGGACCGGCCCATCGCCTCTTTTATTTTCCTCGGCCCCTCGGGTGTGGGTAAAACCGAGCTTTCGAAAGCCTTGGCCGAATTCATGTTCAACGATGAGAAGGCCCTCATCCGCGTGGACATGTCCGAGTACATGGAGCGCCACACCGTGGCCAAGTTCATCGGCTCACCGCCGGGCTACGTCGGCTACGAGGAGGGCGGCCAGTTGACGGAGAAGGTCAAACATCGCCCCTATTCGGTCATTCTCTTTGACGAGATTGAGAAGGCGCACCCCGAAGTGTTCAACATTCTTTTACAGATCCTGGACAACGGCCGCCTGACCGATGCCAAAGGCCGCACGGTGAACTTCAAGAATACTGTCGTCATCATGACCTCCAATATCGGCTCGGAGTTCGTGGCCGAGCTCTCGCGGATTGGATTTGCCTCCGCGGCCGACGAGGCGCGTTCGGCAACCGGCGAGGACTTGAAAGATAAGATTAGGAAGGCCTTGGAGCGGAGCTTTCGGCCGGAGTTCTTGAACCGCATTGACGAGATCATTATCTTCAACTCGCTGACTAAGGCCGTGCTCCGCCGTATAGTTCGGCTGCAGTTGGAGCGCGTGGCCAAGAGGGCGCTTGAGAAGGGCATTACCCTCTCCTTTGATCCCGCGCTCGAAGACTTTCTAGCCGAGAAGGGCCACGATCCGCACTACGGCGCGCGCCCCCTTAAGCGTGCCATCCAGACCCACCTTTTAAACGAGCTGGCCCAGGAACTGATTAACGGGAACATCAAGGCCGGCGATGCCGTCATCGTCGGCGTGGAGCGCGATGCGGTGCGTTTTATCAAGGCCGGCGCTGTTATAAAGAAGCGTTCGCTCGCCGGCGTGAAGAAGTGATGCATCCAAAACCCGCCGCCTCCTATGAGGCGGCGGGTTTTTAACGGTTGACGAAACAACAAATTTTGGCATACTGTGGATGGCATTATGTCAGATGCCGATGCACTGCAGGAGGCGCGAAGAAAAGCCCTGGCCGCGGCCGAAGCGATTTACCGGCTGACCGGTTTTGCCGCGTTTGATTCCGCCCTGAAGCATTCCCTCCGGCGGCACGCCACCGAAATTTTGGGCGGCGTGACCGGTATGGCATTTTTTACCGAAGTCCGGCGTTCCAACGAGCGAGAGCGGCTCACGGCCTTGATTGCGGGAGCGGTTGAGATTATTCGCTTTACCGAGCGCTCTTGTCTTATCACCGCTGGTAACGCCGGCCGGGTAATTGCGGCATATGGCGCCGTCAGCGACGGCCTGCGGGCGATTCCGGAAGGGAATAATGATTTGGCAGCAACGGATTCTCTGCCCTCTAGAGCTCTATTCACCCCGAATGAGCGCCAATCCCGGATCCTGACCTACCTCTCGGGCAACGGCCGGGCCCAACTCGGGGATATTCGCCAAATATTCGGGGATACCTATAGCGAAAAAACGCTCCAGCGCGATCTTCTGCAGCTCGTAAGCGCCGGCTTTATCCAGCGGCAGGGCGATAACCGCTGGACCGTGTATTCCATATAGGACATATTTTGTGTCCGATATGCATAATACCGATATTTAATCGTATTTTTTGCTGTCCGATAGATGTCCTATAGGAATAAAAACTCACCGCAAAGGGCATCCCGCTGGTTCTGCGGCTTTGACAGGACACCATATACTCGGCTACTGGTAAGATTCGGTATTGCTGGCGCGCCACGGTTTGAAGGCCGGATGAATTTTCAGTGTCCCCCTTCAATCTTGGGCGTTCTTGCAGGGAAAATAGGCATTTTCAGTTATCCACACGGCTTTTGCCCGGTTCCCGGCGGTTCCCTATAATGGGTAGCATAGGATTTGCCGCTGTCCGGTTATGGGCAAAACAACTCGTGTCGAGTGTGGTTTCAGGCGTTCCTACTTATCCACATTTAGCCGTTTGCCCGTCCGGTTGAGTGGCTCCTATAATAGAGGGTATTGATGGGTTGATGAACGGAACGAATGGAACGTTCCAGGACATCGGGAGTTCTTTCTTTTGCTGTGGGATAGCGGGAACGCCGTTAATCCGATACGTCAAGTTGCAGTCCGGGTCCCAGGCCGCTATGATGCCTTTTGCGCCTGATACGGCTTGAGACGCGGATTGAAACGATTGCGAGCGCCGGCACGACAGAACTTTGAAAATTGAACGGATCAGTTTTTCTACAGTAATTCTTACTTCTTGAAACCATCATGCGTTTCGGGCAGGTCGATCCCGCGCCAGCGGGGTTCGCCCGGAACCGTGTTCCTGAAACGATTCCAGTATTCATCCGTTGACTTCCATCGCTTTGTTGCGTGTTTCCAGTTTTTCTCTTTTTAAGAAGAGCTGGAGCGTCGGCGCACCGGAACGATGGATAAAGGTTTTCGGTTCGCGCATCGCGCGCCGAAATCATAACTTCGTTGTAACTTCTATGGGTACATTCATTCCCGCGGGCGGCAGGATGACGCGAGTCATCGTGTCGCTCTCCACCGCCGCCATGCTCTCGGGTGTGGGCGCACTCTTGCCGCAGGTTGCCTCCGCGGTGACCATCGACGAGCTCCTTGCCCAGATCGCAGCCCTCCAGGCGCAGATCGCAACCCTCCAGGGCCAGCAGGCGGCACCCGCAGGCAAATGCAGTTTCACCCGCAGTCTCACGGTCGGCGTAACGGGTGACGACGTGAAGTGTCTGCAGCAGTATCTGAATTCAACCGCGAACAAAGTCGCATCGAGCGGCGCCGGCTCCCCGGGCAATGAGACGATGTACTTCGGCTCATTGACCCGATCAGCCGTTGCCGCGTGGCAGTCCTCGAACGGCGTCTCCCCGGCCGTAGGTTACTTCGGCCCGCTTTCGCAAGCCAGGTATAACTCGCTGGTAGCAGGCGTACCGACAACTCCGACAACTCCGACAACTCCGACGACACCCGGCACCCCGGCCCCAGAAGTACCGGCAGCCCCGGCAGGCACGGGTTTGACCGTGGCCGCGGCCACGCAGCCAGGCGATTCGCTCGCGCCCAAGAACGCCTCGCGCGTCCCGGCGACCAAGTTCACCCTCACCGCCTCCTCTGACGGCGACGTTAAGGTGAATTCAATCACCGTCGAGCGCCAGGGCCCATCCAGCGACTCGTCGGTGGGCAGCGTGGTGGTGCTCGGTGAGGACGGCCTCCAGATCGGCCTTTCCAAAAACCTGAACTCGAACCACCAGGCGATCCTGAACGAGCCCATCACCATCAAGGCCGGCACGTCGCGCACCCTGACTATAGGCCTTAATCGTCCCTCGTCCGCCTCTGACGGCGGCGACATCGTGAAGCTCGCTGTCGTGGCCGTTGACGCCGGAGCGACCGTCGTGAACGGTTCCCTGCCCATTGTCGGCAGTCCGATCACGATGAATTCCTCCCTCACCATCGGCACGGTGACGCTCACCAAAGGCGTGAACGATCCCGGCAGCGGCGCGACGAAAGAGATCGGCACGACCGGCTACACCTTCACCGGTATGCGTATCACCGCCGGCTCGGCCGAGGACGTCAAGGCCAAGTGGGTGAGCCTGAACCAGTCCGGTTCGGCTGCCACCACTGACCTGAAGAACATCAAGGTGAACTTCGACGGCACGGACTATGCGGTAACGATCTCCGCGGACGGCAAGTACTACACCGCGAACTTCGGCGACGGTGTCACCATCACCAAGGGCAACACCAAGGAGTTTTACGTGAAGGGCGACATTGAATCCGGAACCAACCGCGGCGTTGACTTCGATATGTACCGCTACACCGACCTCTACGTGGTCGGCAATCAGTTCGGCTACGGCTTGACGCCGTCGGCCACTGACTCGGGTGACTCCTCAACCGACGACGACGGCACCTTCCAGGCGACGAACCCGGTGTGGGACGCCTTCGAGGCCACGATCGGTTCGGGCTCGCTCTCGGTGACCAAATCCACGGCCATCCCGGCGCAGAACATCGCGGTCAACCTGAACGACCAGCCCTTGGGTGCCTTCGATGTTGAGGTCAAGGGCGAGGATGTGAATGTCACGAGCATGATCATCCGCGTTTCGGCCAATAGGAACGACTCCTCGGTAACCGAGGTCGACTTCTCGCAGGTGGCCCTTTATGACAACACCACCGGCAAGGTAGTCGCCGGGCCGCTTGACGGCTCGGGTACGACCGACGCCGAGATGATCTTCACCTTCACCGACTCGGTAACCTTCCCGATCGGGAAGCGCGCCTACCTGTTGAAGGGCAAGCTCTCCACCGACTTCGATTCCGACACCCTGGTCTCGGCTTCGACCACCCCGAACGGCTGGACCGCGACCGGCGCGGTGTCCGGAAACAGCATCACGCCGACGCCGACCACGGCGGTGACCGGTAACTCTTTCACCGTCAAGACGGCGACCTCTTCGATCAGCCTTTCGAACACGCCGACGAATCAGAACGTCGTCGCCGGCGTCACCGGCTTCACCTTCGCGAAGATCCTCTTCGACGGCACCTCCTCGGGCGAGGACGTCCGGTTCACCTCGGCGCAGTTTGCGCTTGAGACTGATACCGGCTCCTCCGAGCCGACCAACTGCCAGCTCTTCGACGGTACGACCGCCTTGAACACCGGCACGAACGTTCAGAACCCGACGTCCGACGGCCAGAAGACCTTCACGCTCGACAAGAACCTCATTATCCCGAAGGGCACGCTGAAGACGGTTGATCTCAAGTGCGACGTCCCGGCGAACTCCACGGCTGATGACACGATCGAGTGGAAGATCAACATCGGCGCTTCCTACGGCGCGACGGGCCTTACCTCGGGGAACACGGTCACCCCGACCCTGAACAACGGCTCCAACGCCAACTCCACGGACAACAACAACAAGATGACGATCAAGTCCGGCGGCACGCTCTCGGTTTCCCTCGACGGTTCGAGTCCGGCAGTCCGCCTGGCTCAGTCCGGCCAGGAGGTGGTGCTGGCCGTGCTCCGTATTACCGGCACGAACGAGGACCTCGACCTGAAGCAGATTGGGCTCCAGCTCTCGAATATCGCCTCTAACACCCCGCAGGACCTCTCCTCCATCACGCTCTGGGACGGTTCGACCAAGGTTGGCGAGGCCGTCCTGACGTCGCTCGACAACGCCACCGCAACCCTCTCGAGCTTCACCATCCCTAAGGACGGTGAC
Organism: Candidatus Sungiibacteriota bacterium; assembly: GCA_016203665.1. Taxonomy (GTDB): domain Bacteria; phylum Patescibacteriota; class Minisyncoccia; order Sungbacterales; family SURF-37; genus JACQMJ01. Next base: position 63,994 of record JACQMJ010000008.1, on the reverse strand, counting down.
AAGCTCCTGACGGTGAAGGGCGTGATCGGTGCGATCGGCGTGAACCAGGCGGCGCGCCCCGGCCACCTTGTCACGGTGGACTGGGATCGCGACGCGTCCGCGGACAACTCCAACTCCGCAACCTATGCGATCGGCGCGCAGTCCTCGACCAATGTCTATGCCTCGCGGAGCGACTCCGACACGGCATCCGCCGGTACCCGGATCGTGCGGGGCTACCCGACGATCTCGGTTCTGTCCGTGCCTTCAACGAGCTTGGCTGATCAGGCCCAGAAGGTGCTCTACCGCTTCTCGGTCACCTCGACCGCCGGCGGGAACGGCGTTTCGCTCTTCAAGTTCACCTTCTCCATCGCGACGAGCGGTGATGATCAGTCTAATACGGATGTCGTCATCACCAACCTCCGCCTCTTCGCCTTCACCGGTTCTAACTTCTCGGGCGGCGCCTACTCCGCCGACGGCCAGCTGAACAACGGCTCAACGTTCTTCAGTTCCGACGGCAACAACGACGGCGTTGAGAACGATCGCGCCACCACGACCGACAAAGCGATCTACTTCAACCCGGCGACTCCGTCCTCAACCGGCGCCAACTCCCGCGAGGCCATCAATGTCCCGGCCGGCTCGACCTACTACTTCGAGCTCCGCGGGGACGTAACTGGTGCCGACGCCGGTGATTCCGCCACGGTGCAGATGATGGGCGATAACACATGGATCGGCTCGCTCTGCTCGGGAACTACCGACTGCAGCGACGCCGGCTTCCTCGTGGGGTCGCGCGTCTACACCTATGCCACCACTGCGCCCTTCGCGGATGACGGCGACTCGGGTGTACAGGCCAGGAACGTTGGAGCGACGGGCGTGAACGCCGACGACACCAATCCGGGTGACGACTTCATCTGGTCGGGCAACTCCACGACCACGCACTCCGGCTCGGGCAACGGCATCATGGGTCCGGACTGGTACAACGGCTTCGTCGTACCGGGCCTGCCCTCCGGCGGCGCGCAGTCCATTACCCTCAGTCTGTAAAGGTCTAAAGAGTCTATCCTTGTAGGACTCGGATTCCAGCCCCCTCTCAAAGGGGGCTGGTTTCTTTTCCATTTCCATTGGCAAAAGCGCCTTGCGGCGCTTTTGCCGCTTATAGTGAACTACAAATTATCAGTCACCTTGTGTGCAAATTTTCTGCGGTGTATACTGGCCTTTATATTCACTGGCAGAAAACCGCCGGCGTGAGCCGGCGGATGAATGCCAGCCCGGAGTCCCGCCGAAGGCGGGACGGAGGGGAATATATAAATTCAGGACTTTTGCCAAAGCGTTTCGCGAAGCGAAACACCAGCGATTTGGCAAAAGGACGGGTACTCCCGCGAGGGAGTACCGCGGGCGTGAGCCCGCAGATTTCTATGTTTGCAACACTTTTCTACCAGCATCGCAATATTCTTATTGGTGTAAGCGCGTTTTTTATCCTCGCCGCTATTGGCGGAGCGATTGCCTGGCAGCAATACTTCCGTGTTCCATCCGAAACTGCCGGTATATTGCCGCCCCCGGCAACTCCGTCGGCTGAACCCACGCCTCCGCCGCAAGCTTTGGGGGGCACGGCGCCTGCTTATACCGGCATCCCGGTACAGAATTTAAACCCCAGCCCCGACATTTTAAAGCAGGTGCCGGCCAACACCTACGAGCGATCGCGCCAAGAGCTTGCCGAGCTCGCCGTGTCGCTCGCGGCCAACCCCCGTGATGCGGATGGCTGGATGCGGGTGGCCTACATTAAACGCTTCTACGGCGATTACGCCGGCGCGGCCGAAGCCTACGAGTACGTGAACCGCATTGCCGAAGGCGATGGATTGTCGTTCTTTAATCTCGCCGGCCTTTACGGCTACTACCTGAAAGAGCCGGCAAAGGCCATCGCGAAGTACGAGGCGGCCCTCCAGCGCGATCCGATGAACTCTGCGTACTACAGCAGCTTCGCTGATTTTTACCGCGAGGTTATGGGAGATCTGCCGGCGGCCGAACGGGTGCTCGAGCAGGGTCTAATGAAGATACCGAATGAAATAAACCTCATGATTTCCTACGCGGCACTTTCCGAGACGATGGGCAAGGTCGCCCGTGCGATTGAGTATTATGAAAAGGTGCTTGGTGTTCAGACAGGCGCGAGCGCCGCGATGAGCGCCCAACAGCGCGCCGTTATTGCCGCCGAAGTGAATCGGCTGAAGGCGCAAAATCCGTGATCCAAGCACCTCAAAACGCCCCATCGGGGGCGTTTTGAGGTGCTTGGGCGACCGGCTTACGGCTGGTAGGTGAAGGTGAGTTCGCTTGTCGGCTGTTTCGTGGTCGAATCAGCGCCGGTGTTATTGTCGAATACGTTTACGCTCAAGCGGTACGTCTTCCCGGCTACAAAGGGGTAGCCGTTCGTGTTCTGGAACGCCGCCTCAATTTTTGAACTTGTGGTGGTATTGAGGTAGGCGCTGTCCCAGACGCGTGTGGCACCGTCCCAGAGCTCGTAGTGGTAGTAGAGGGCGGTGTAGAAATTTTTGATCCGCATGGTGATGGGGAAGCGCGTGATGGTGTTTGAGAAAACGGTCCGGAGCGGCGCGCCCTCCAGGAGCTCTTCAAATTCGGCCTTGGGGTGGAGTGTTGCGATCCGGCCAGGGGAGGGGAACCCTTCCGCGCCGCCGTCGCCAAGGGCTTTTACCGCGAAGACGTAGTCGCCGGTCGGCTGGCTCGCAAGATCAAGCGTCTGGCGCCACTCCCAGGCGTTTATACTCAAGCGGTGGAACGTCATACCGTCGGAAGTGGTAGCGGTACTGCTGCCGGCGGGAATGAGGGCAAAAGTGCCGAGGGCGGTGTCTGCTGTTTCGCCCGGTTTCCTCCGGAGGATGGTGTAGGAGCGGGTGTAGCTCGAGGGATCGTGTGCAAATTGCACATTCATGTAATCTGTTCCCCAAACTAACGCGGAGATGGCCGGCTGGCCGAGTTCGCCGGGTGTTGGGGTGTAGACGGGCGTTGACGGGGGAGTCGGCGCAGGCGATGGAGGGGGCGTCGGTGCGGGCGCGGGAGGGGGCTCCGGAGTCGGAGCGGGTTGAGGGGCCGGTTCAGGCGCCGGTGTTGGCGCGGGCGCCTCTTCGGCTCGGCTCGGGGCAGGCGGCGCTGAAGGGGCGATCAGGAGCTCATTTAATTTGGCGCGCGTTTGCGGACCGACAATACCGATCGCTGGGATGGCGTACGTTTGTTGGAAGCGCTTGACTGCGCGTTCGGTCGCGGGGCCGAAAAATCCGGTTACCAGGCCTTCCGGATAGAATTCCGGCGTCTTGGCGAGAAATTCCTGGAGCCGTGTGACTTCGGCGCTCCGATTGCCGCGCCGTAGCGTTTTCGTGAACTGACTTGCCGTCGCAGCGGCAGGAGACTGCTGTTCTGCGACGAGTATAGCCAGCTGCTGCTGCAGTACTGCAATCTGCGCCTCTATTTCGCGGATGAGCGCCGCGGTATCGGCGGCGTAGGCGAGCGGCGTCGAAAACCAGGTGAAGGCGGTAGCTATAGCAAGCAATGTTCGGCATTTCATACCGTAGAGTATACTCCTTGGGCAACAGGAGCGGCAATCAAATAGTTCCCATGGGGGTCGCGTAGTATGATGGAGGCGATTCCATGCGAAGAGAATTTGCGTATTGGATGTTGGCCGTTCTAGGGAATAGCATCTTTCTGACGAATTTTGTATCTGCATCCGTCGTCATCAACGAGATCCTCTTTGACCCTTCCGGAACGGATACCGGATTGGAAAAAATAGAAATCTATAACCCCGATGCCACGGCCGCGGATATGGGCGGCTGGGAACTTTACCCTGACGGTATCGGGTATTTCCCGTTTCCGGTCGGGTTCTCGCTTGCCGCGCAATCATTCGTGACGATCCACCTCCGGACGAGCGGCACGAATGATGCGGCAAATCTTTATCATTCCGCGGCAAGTTTGAACATGGGCAATTCCTCCGGTTCCGTCGCGCTCTTCCGCTTCGGCGGCCGGACAAAGGACACTATCGTGGACTTTGTGCGCTATCATAAGCCGGGGAGCTCGGAGAAGAAGACCTGGGAATCAACTGCCGTCGAGGCCGGGCTTTGGGCTGCGGGAACGTATTTCGACATTTCCGGTTTCTCGGAGGGGAGTTCCATCGGACTTACTGCCGACGGCGTTCGCGGCAGTGCGGCCTCGTGGCAGGCGTTCGCCTCACCGTCTTTGGGGAGCGCCAATGCGGTCGGCAGCGGCAGTATCCCGCCACCGCCGCCTGCCGCGCCGGAAGGCACGCCTCCGGCATCCGAACCCGCGCCCGTTCCTGCACCACCACCCGCGCCGCCTCCGGCGCCTTCGCTTGGGGCGGATGCCGGGCCGGATGCGCTGGCCATTGCCGGCGCCATTATCCAGTTCAACGGCCTGGCCTTTGGGCTTGACGGCAAGCCGCTTGATGCCACGCGTTACTTCTGGAACTTCGGCGACGGCTCCACGCAGGAGAAGCAATCTCCGACGCACATTTTCCATTTTCCCGGCACGTACTACGTGAACCTCCTTGTACAGTCCGGCCACTACGCCGGCTCGGACTGGCGGACGGTCAGCGTGCTGCCGGCGGAAATATCCATCAGCGAGGTCCAGCCGGGCGAGAATGGATTCATTGAGCTCACCAATGCATCGGCCGCCCGCGTGGACGTCGGCGGCATGTTTCTAACCGATGATCGCCGCGCAGTATTCCGTATTCCTCAGGATACTGTGGTCGGCTCCAAAAGCACCGTTGTACTGCCTGCGCTCAATACGCACATCGTCCCGACGACATACGTGGATCTCCGTGATGCGCGGGGTGTCACTCTGGATGCGGCCCGGTTTTCCGGAATGCTTCCTCCAGGCGTATCATGGGAGCGCGATGGCTATGAATTCAGGCCGCAGTCTAATCCCACCCCAGGCAAGCTTCCGCCCTCATCGCCCGGAGCGAGCGCGGTCACGCCGCGAGTATCAGTCGCGAGTCCTTCGCTTCCCGCCTCGCCAAAGCCCCAACCACCGCCGGGCGGACCGCCTGTCGAGCCGCAAGCGCCTGTGGGATCTTCCTTGCCGCCGGCTCCTCCTCCGACCATAGCTCGTAAAACGGAGCAATCAGCCCTGATTGGCTCTGCCGGCGTTAAGCCATACGCGTTTCTCGGCGCAAGCGTCGTTCTAGGCCTCCTGACTGCCGCCGGTATGGTCGTTTTGAAGCGGAAGGCGTTTTGATGGGGTATTACGGAATATATGGAGGCAGGCCGCAAACCCGCCATTTTTGCATGCACCACCGCTTACTATCCGTTTGTCGGCGGTGCAGAAATAGCCATCCAAGAAGTAAGCCGGCGTATTACGGATGAATTTAGTTTTTTCATTGTTACCGCGCGTCTGCGTTCGGATCTGCCCAAGCGGGAAGCGCGGCCGGAAGGAACCATCATCCGCATCGGATGGGGCACGCCATTTGATAAGTGGATTTTACCGCTTTTAATTCCGTTTGCCGTTCGTCGTGAACGCGATGAGCCTGGCACTATTCTCTGGGGCATGGATGTATCGGCCGGAGCCCTTGGTGCGGCCATCGCAAAAGTATTCTCGCCGGGCGCGCGCTTTATCCTTACTATTCAATACGGTTACGGCGGCCGCCGGCTCCGGCGCGGGCGCCTGGGCGTCATTGGACTTTCATTGCGCTGGATGCTCGGCCGCGCCGATGCGGTGACGGCGATATCAAAGTACCTCGCGGGAGAGGCGGCGCATTTCGGCTACCGCCGTCCGGTGGCATTGTTCCATAATGGCGTTTCCATTGATGCATTTTCTGCCGTGCCGCGAGAAAAAAAACGCGAAAACGGGCCAATGATTATAACGGTATCGCGGCTCGTGCCGAAGAACGGCGTGGATATTCTCATCCGCGCCGTCGCCCAAATACGGAAATCCGTCCCCGATGTGTACTGCCATATCCTCGGCAGCGGGCCGGAGCGGCCGCGCCTGGAGGAGCTGGCCCGGAGGCTCGGCGTTGGGCCAGCGGTCACGTTTTTGGGCAGTGTGCCGTATGCTGATCTCCCGCGGTATCTAGCCGCAGCTGATGTTTTCGTGCGGCCGGCGCGCTCCGAGGGTATGGGCAACGCCTTTGTCGAAGCGCTCGCCGCGGGTCTGCCGATCGTGGGGACGCCGGTCGAGGGCATCCTCGATATCATCGAGGATGGCAGGACCGGCCTGTTTGCGAGAGTGGACGACCCCGCCGATGTGGCCGAAAAAACGCTTCGGCTTCTCCGTGATGTGCCGTTGAGCCGGCGGATCGCCGATGCCGGCCGGGCCATGGTTCGCGAGCGATTCTCCTGGGATGCCATCGCCGCCGGCTACAAAGAGGCGTTCCGCGACGCAATGCTCCCGCGCATTTTGATCGCGACCCCCATGCTGCCGCCGGACATCGGCGGCCCCGGCGCGTATGCGTTGAAGCTGGCCGATAAATTTTTCGGGCGCGGCCATCGCGTATCTATTTTGAGCTACGGCAGCCGGATGAGCACGGCGCCCGGTACCGGCATCGTGCAAACATACGTGCCGCTCTCCGCACCCCTGCCCGTTCGGCTATTCCGGTACGGTTTTGCCGCATGGCGAATGCTCGGCGATGCTGATATCGCCATCGCGCTCGATCCGGTCGCGGTCGGGCGTCCCCTTGCTGTGGCCTGCCGCATGAGTGGCAAGCCGTTCATCATTCGCGTCGAGGGTGATGCCCTGTGGGAGCGCTATGTCGAGCGCACCGGCAGGGAATTTACGCTGAAGCAGTTTTACGGGGCCCTGGCGCGCCTTTCGTTGAGCCCGCGGGAACGGGCGTGGCAGCGCATGAGCCAGCGGGTATTTCCGCGGGCGAAGCGCATCGTATTCTCATCCCGGTGGCGGAATGATATTTTCCAAGCCGGATATTCCCTGCGCCCAGAACAGGCGGCGCTCATCAGACCGCCCTATCCCGGGCCAGAGCGCCGTAGCAGCGAGCGCAACCGGGCATTCGTGTTCGCCGGCCGGTTCGTCGGCGTGAAGAATCTGCCGCGGCTCATCCGAGCGTTCGCCGCGGCCTGCCCGCCGCCCTGGCGGCTTCTTCTCATCGGCGCGGGGCCGCAGCGGACCGCACTCAAAGCGGAAATTCGCGCCTCCGGCGCCGCCGATCGCATCCGCATCCGGCCGGCCCTCCCTACAGCTGAAGTTGGCGCGGCCATCGCTTCAGCTCACGCCGTTCTCCTCCCTTCGCTCTCGGACGTTAGTCCCAACGTGATTCTCGACTGTATCGAGACCGGTACGCCATTTCTCCTCACTAAGGAGACAGGTTTTTATGAAGCGCTGAAAGATATCGGCATCTTCGTCGACCCGCTGGATGAGGCGGACATCGCCGCAAAGTTGAGGATACTCATGGATTCGCCCTCATACGCGGCCTATTGCGAGCGTCTTCGCGAGTTCAGGGGCGGCCGTTCGTGGGATGATGTCGCGGGGGATTGGCTGAAAGTAATCCGGGATTCACTATGAAACTTCTGATTATCGGCACCGATACAACCATCTTTCGTCCGGATTCGGATGCCCGTAGCCGCATTGAGGCCTACGGCCGCCTGTTCGATGAACTGCATATCGTTATCTATACGGCGCCGGGATTCCGGGTCGAGGCGCTTCAGTCCGGCGCGCGGCTCTATCCGACCAATTCCCGCTTCTTTTTTCGACGGCCGTTTGACGCCGTCCGGATCGGTAAGACCATTGTCAGGGAGCGGGGGATTGACGCGGTAAGCGTGCAGGATCCGGCCGAATCCGGGCTTGCCGGCTGGCTCATCAAGCGCTCTACCGGCGTGCCGCTGCACATCCAGCTCCATGCCGATGTTTTGAGTCCGTACTTTCGCCATAATTCGTGGAAGGATAGGCTCCGCTATGGGATTAGCCGGTTTACCATACCCCGCGGCGATGCGTTCCGCGTGGTCTCTGCACGTCTTGCCCATTCGCTTGCATCCGTATTCGGCATTCCCGCGGCGAAGGTCGTTACCCTTCCGATTTTCGTCGACCGCGAGGCGATTGCGAGCACCCGGCCAACCATCTCGCGCCGCGAGCGCTACCCCGATTTTGACTTCATCGTGCTCATGGTATCACGCCTGAATCGCGACAAACGCATCGACGTTGCGCTCGAGGCCTTTGCTGAATTTCGCCGCGAATTTCCCCGCGCGGGACTCGTCATCGTTGGCGAGGGGCCGGAGCGGCGGAGTATAGAATCTCAAATTCAGAATCTCGCGTTGACGGGAGGCGTATGGCTGGAAGGGTGGCAGGATGATCTCGTTTCGTACTACAAAACTGCCGACCTTTACCTATTAACCTCGGCTTTTGAAGGCTATGGCCGGACCGTTATTGAAGCGGCGGCCGCGGGCGCGCCGGTCGTCATGACCGACGTTGGCGTGGCCGGAGAGATTATCCGGGACGGCGAGACCGGCCGCGTGGTGCCGGTGGGAGACAGCCGGGCGCTCGCCCAAGCGCTCGCCGATGCGCGCCGGAACTACCCGGCCATGCAGGCGATGGCCGAGCGGGCGCGGGCGGAAGTCCTGGTCTTGTCGCCGCTAACATGGCAAGAATACCTCGAACGGTATCGCGCGGCGTTTCACACTATTATGAATTTACATTAACATTTCTCATACGATCGTATGAGAAATGTTAATGAACTCACATGAGGATATTCTATGTTACGAATGCCCGTCTGCCGACCGAGAAAGCCCACGGGCTCGCCACCGTGAAACTCTGCGCGGCGTTTGCCAAGCAGGGGGCAGAGGTCATTATTTTTGCGCCGCGGCGCTCCAATCCGCTTAAAATTGATCTTTATGAATACTACGGCGTGGAGCGGAATTTCCGTATTTTTTACCTGCCGAGCGTTGATCTCCTGTGGCTGCCGTTCGGCAAGCGCTTCTGGTTTGCCCTGCAGCTTTTTTCTTTTTCAAAAGTCGCCGCCTTTTGGCTCCTTATCCGCTACGGTTTTTCCGGCGGTCTTCGCGATACCGTGATTTTTTCGCACGACCACGTGCCGCTCTTCTTCGCAAGTTTTGTTGCTCCCCGGATCTTCTATGACATCCATAATTATCCCGGCCGTACGCGGCTCTTCCGGCGGATTATCAAGCGCGCCATCGGTTTTTCGGTACAGACAAAATGGAAAATGACTGCCCTCCAAAGGGATTTCGGCATAGCGGCCGAACGAATTGTTTATTGGCCGAACGGGACGGATATCGAGCGTTTCGATATTTCGGTGAGCCGGCAAGAGGCGCGCGCACGGCTGGGCTTGCCGCAGGATAAAAAGATCGTGCTCTATTCGGGTTCGCTCCAGCGCTGGAAAGGAGTGGAGACGTTCGTTGCTGCGGCGCAATATCTTTCCGATGGCGTTTCACTCTATATAGTAGGCGGCGGCAAAGCCGAGATATCCAAATTCCAAATCACAAATTCCAAATCACAAATTGTGTTTGTCGGGCAGAAACCATGGAAGGAGATTCCGCTATGGCTGAGGGCGGCCGACGTCCTCGTTATTCCCAATACCGCACGCAATGAGGAGTCGCTCCGCTATACCTCGCCCATGAAGCTCTTCGAGTACATGGCCGCGGGCCGGCCCATCGTGGCCTCCGACATTCCGTCCATTCGGGAGATCGCGGATGAGTCCATGGTATTTTTCGCTGGGCCGGATGATCCCAAGGCTTTCGCGGCAGTAATCGCTCTGGCTCTGGGTCGGTCGGAAGAGGCGGAACGGCGCTCGAATTCGGCGCGCATGGCAGTACGACAGTACACGTGGGAGGCTCGCGCGGCAAAGATTTTGGATCTCCTCGCGCGTGCCACTAAGCCCCTGGGGAAGGTAGTATAAAAGGAACCATCATGAAGACCATTATCCTCGCCGGCGGGCGCGGCACGAGGCTGCCGCATTCGGCCCGTGATATTCCAAAAGCGCTAGTACGGGTGCATGGCAAGACAATTCTTGACCATCAACTGGATGCTCTTGCCAAACACGGCTTGACCGATGTGCGGCTCTCGCTTGGCTTCCGGGCCGACCAGATAATCGCGCATCTTGCCGCAAGCGGTAGGGGCCATATTGAATATGCGGTGGAGTCGGAGCCTCTCGGTACCGGCGGTGCGGTGCGTTTTGCCGCCGAAGGACTGACTGAACCATTCCTTGTCCTGAACGGCGATACCCTCGCCGATTTCGATTTTTCCGCGATCCTTCGCGCCCACGAGACCGGCACGGCGCTCATGGTGTCGCATTGGCGCGAGGATGCCCGCGATTTCGGTCTTCTCGACGTTGCCAAGGATCGCATCCAAGCTTTCCTCGAAAAGCCGTCCGAGCCGCAGCCGGGATTCATAAACGCCGGCTGCTACATTCTCCACCCGGAGCACCTCGAGGGTGCTCCCGATACGGCGTTCATGCTCGAGCAGGCGATTTTTCCACGGTTGGCCGGGCAGGGACTCCTGCGGACCATGCGCCACCGCGGCTTTTGGACGGACCTGGGCACCGAGGAGCGCCTGGCCGAGGTGCAGGGCGACGAGTCCATGCTGGTATGAACGCTCTTCTCCTCCGCCGCCATTGGGTCGCCGGTGCGCTCGCCCTATTCATCGCTATCCTCATAGCCCTTCCGCCGCTCTGGGGCAAGATTCGTTCCGGCGTGTCCCTCAACGATCCGGTGAACATCCGCATTGCGGATGAATTTTTCTACTTTGCGCGGATTCGTGATGTATTTGACGGTTACCCTCTCTCCGGCAACCCCTACACCTGGGAGGGTAAGGCCGATCCCCCGGGCCAGCCGGTGTTTTTGGGCGAATACCTGACAGCCGAGGCCATCCGCCTTATGGGTCTTGATGTAGTTGCCGGGAACGTCGTCCTTGACGCCATCCTGCCGGCAGCCGCCGTTCTGCTGACATACGCCTGTTTCCTCGTTCTCACGAGCCGCCGTTTGTTTGCGATCCTCGGCACCGCGGTTCTCTTTCTTTTCGCCTTCCCGACCGATTTTGCCCGAACGGTAAGCCCGCAGACGAATTTTCTCTTCTGGCTCTCGGAATTCCTTATCCTTCATGCGCTCCTCACCCGTGATCCCGCGCCGCCGCGGCGGCGCGCCCTCATCCTGGCCGCCGCGGTGAATTTCGGGCTCCTCTTCTATATCTACCCCTACTACTGGATGTTCTATGCCGCGTTTTTCGCCATTGCCGCCGTAGGGGCGCTGGCGATGGGGGATGGGGTTCGGGCTCGTGCCATCGGCTGGGTGGCCGGCGGAGGGGTGATCGTCGCCCTGCCATACTTCTGGATGCTTGCCCGAGCGGCCATGCGGCCGGAGTACACTGAGACCCTGCGCCGCATTGGCATGATCGAGACGCATTTCCCCTCGGGTGCGGCCATCATCGTGCCGGCGGCCCTGCTTCTCGGTCTGGCTGCCGTTTTACTCTGGCGGGGTGTGCTCCGCTGGGAGCAGCGTATGGCGTTCTTGGTTGCCGGAGCGCTCGCGGCGGTTGTGAGCGTGAATCAGCACCTCCTGACCGGCAGGAATTTCGAATTTTCCAGCCACTTTTATATGCTGGCCCTGTTTTGGTTTTCGCTGTTTGGCGCCTATCTCGCGGGTGGGCTCGCCAAAGAGAGAACCGGATGGTCCCGGTCCCTATCCGCTGCGGCCGGGGCCCTTGCCATTGCGCTGGTTGGTTATGCCATCGCCAGTGCCGTTCCGCCCCAGTACATGAGCGCCCGAGCAGAACTTCGGCGCTACCTGCCCTTGTTTAAATGGCTGAACGCCAACACGGCACAAGACAGCGTCATCTATGCGCCCGATGAAATTTCAAATCTCGCCCCGATCTACACCGCGAATAACGTTTTTTTCTCCAGCTGGAGCCGCGTTACGCTGATGAGTGATCGGGAGGTGCTCGATCGCGCCGCATTGAGCGCGTACGGAAAACCCGTGGACGCCGAGGGGTCGGTGAAGGAAGTATTCGGAACGCAGTACCTTAACATAGCCCTCCATACCCGCCAGGAGAACAAGGTGCGCCGGTTATTGGGACTTGAACCCAAACCGGCGGTGATGGCGCCGCCCGAGGCTCTCGCCGCCATTCGCCAGCGCTGGGCCGAAGTTCGGGCGCGCGACCTCTACGTCCAGCTCCAGCCGTACCGCGTTGATTATGTTGTTTTCGATCGCGCTCGGGCTGATTCCCTTAAACCGCCGCCCGGCGAGAAACTCTATGATCAAGGTGATTTTGCCGTCTGGCGCCTGCACCCCGCTCCCGCCGCTAGTCCCGGCTCTTCAGGGGCGGGGAAGAGTGATAATCTGAAAATTCGATGGGAGCCATCGTTTACGCCTTAGTAATGGGTTTACGGGCTATGGAGCTAAAAGATGTTCAAAAAAATTGGCACCGCTTCGGCCAGATCGATCCCTTCTACTTCATCCTCACCGACAAAAATAGAAAGGGGCGGAAGTGGCGCGAAGAGGAATTCTTTGAGACCGGCGTACGGGAAATTGACGGCGTGCTCGCCGCTGCCCGGTCCCGAGGCGTCCAAATCCATTTCAACCGGGCCCTTGACTTTGGCTGCGGCGTCGGACGGCTCACCCAGCGTCTGGCCGATTACTTTGGTGAAGTGTACGGCGTGGATATCGCTCCCTCCATGCTGGAGCTCGCCGCGCGGTACAATCGGCACGGCTCCCGCTGTCGGTTTTTACTGAACCGCGATGACGATTTGAGCATCTTCGCCGATGGGATGTTTGATTTTATCTATTCCAGCATCACCCTGCAGCACCTCGAACCGCGCTACGCCAAGAGCTACATCAAAGAGTTTTTGCGAGTTCTGAAGCCGGACGGCCTCCTTGTCTTCCAGATGGCGAGCGAACCAACCCCGCTCTTGCAGGAGCGGGCACATCCCTGGCGGCAGCGGTTGAAGGCCGTGCTCCCGGCGCCGCTAAAGCGCGGCTACTACCGGTGGCGCTATCACTATCGGCCGGTGCTGGAAATGCACGGTATCGCCAGGGGCGAGCTCATTGACTACATCGCTGGCCACGGCGGGAACGTTATTGACGCCGAGGAAGGTGATGCCAGCGGAAAGAAATGGCGGAGTTTTCGCTACTTCGTTATCCGCTCCCGCCTATGACCGGCGGAGAGCGCGTGTCCATCGTCTACGTGTTGCCGCGCTACGATCCTGATAGCGGCAGTCATTTTTTTTACCTTGGCGAACTCCTCGCCGCGGCTGGCCGGCACCTTGATATATTCATCATTATTGAGTCAGTACTCCGGCCGCCGCAAAATCTCCCCGGCCGCGTCTATTGCCAACGATTCTCATGGACGCCGCTCCGATTCATGGAGATTATGGCGGTTATGGTCCGCGAGCGGCTCCGCGGCCGCACGTACTTCTATACGCACTACTCCCTTTTCGGCGGCCTGGCCTCAAGCGTCGTCACCCGCCTCTTCGGCGGTACGGCCTACTATTGGAACTGCGGCCTGCCGTGGCTCTACCGGCGGGGGCGGCTCTACGAGGCCGCGTTCCGTCTCGTTATGCGTCATACCGTTCTGGTAACCGGTACGCCGCGACTGGGCCGGCAGTACCGGGAGCGCTACGGGCTCAAGCCGGAGTGTGTGCGCATCCTTCCGAACTGGATCAGTCTTGCGAGATTCCGGAACGTTTCCGATCGGCCTGGTCTGCGAGCTGGGCTCGGGGTCCGGGCGGATGCCGGGGTGGTACTCTTCGTTCACCGCCTGTCGCGCCGCAAAGGCATACATCTCTTGCCGGAGATAATCGCCAGGGTTACCCGGGGCAATAAACATGTTATCTTTGCCATTGTCGGCGCCGGGCCGGAGCAAGAGAGCCTGGAGCGTGAGGTCAGGAACCGGGGGTTGGCGGATAAGGTGAAGATTGTCGGCGAAGTGCCGCAGCGCGAGATTTCCAGATATTTCCGTGCGGCTGACGTTTTCCTGATGCCATCGGAGGAGGAGGGGTTTCCGCACGTCTTGCTGGAGGCTATGGCCGCCGGTCTGCCCTACGTGGCAAGCGATGTTGGCGGCGTCAGAGAGATCACGCCGCCCGCACTGGCTGAATATATTGTTCCGGTCGGAAATATTTCGGAGCTGTCCGCAAAAATTCTCCGCCTCCTCGCCCAGCCGCCGCACGAACGCGCGGCAATGGCCAGGGCCGAGCAGACTTGGATCGCCCGGTATGATCTGTCCGCGGTGCTGCCGGAATTCTTAAAATTGTTTCCGCCGGTGCTGCCTAAGTCAACCGCGGCTCATCCGGGCCCTGGGATCGCTCGACCAAATTCTCATGGGTGATCGTAATATATTTCTGAAAACCAGGCGGGCGGCCGCATGGTCGGTACGGAGAACGATGATGCGGATGTTCCAGCGCTGGGCGCGCTACCAGCTCCGCCGCAGGGGGTATTTGGATTTTCTCCGCGCTCGGCCGCCGCAGGCCTTTAGACCGAATTTCGGGGATCTTTGGTTCCTCTATCGGGTGGTCCGGGAGCGGAAGCCCGCCGGCATTTTGGAATTCGGCAGCGGGTGCTCCACGATTATCATGGCCCAGGCCCTGGCCGATAACGCCGCGGAATCAGGGACTAGCGGCAGTATTACATCGGTTGACGCGGATCCCTACTGGGCGGTGACGGCTGCCAAAATCATGCCGCCGCACCTCGCCAAGTTTTGCAGCATTCGGCATAGCCGCCTCCGCGAAGAAGAGTCTCACGGCGTGCCGGTATTTCGGCACGCCGATCTCCCCGCGGCGGCGCCCGACCTCTTGTTTCTAGACGGCCCGTCGCTGACCCGCGAGCGCCAGGTGGCCGCCGACCCATTGGATATTGAGGAGGGCTTTCGGCCCGGTTTCCTGATGATCGTTGACGGCCGCGATGCCAACGTCTTGTTTTTAAGGAAATACTTGAAACGGCACTACGCCTTCACGCATCACTGGCTGACTTCCCTTTCAACATTTGAGCTTATTTAGTAGAGCCGGTCCGCCGGCCGCGTTTGTCCCATAATGAGTATGGCAACCCTTTCCATCGTTATTCCCGTCTACAACGAGGCGCATACGATCGGCCGGGTTCTGGCGCGCATTGCCCAGAGCGACCTCGGTGATGTCCGGAAAGAAATTATTCTGGTGGATGACGGTTCCACGGATGGCAGCCGTGAGATTATTGCCGCGTTCGAGCGCGAGGGCCGCTGTCGTGCCGCCTACCACGGGACCAACCGCGGAAAGGGAGCGGCGCTGAAGACCGGGTTTGCGGCCGCCACGGGGGATTATGTGCTTATCCAGGATGCTGACTTGGAATATGACCCAGCGGATTACGGCGTGCTCCTTAAGCCCGTGCTTGCGGGTGATGCCGAAACCGTTTTTGGGTCGCGCAATTTGAGGTCCAATAACGTACCGTTCAGTGCGGTGTACTTCTACGGCGGACGCCTCACCACTCTCGCTTTCAATGTCGTGTTCGGCACTTCGTTCACTGACATCCACACTGGCTACAAGCTCTTTCCCCGCCGGCTCCTGCCGGAGCTCATCGGCCGGCCGGGGAACGGCTTCGTGTTTGACGCCGTGGAACTGACCTATGCGCTTGCCAAAGACGGGCGGATCCTAGAAGTGCCGATCCACTATCGCGCTCGTGCTCGGACGGAGGGTAAAAAGCTTGACTGGCGCGACGGGTTCCGATGCCTTGCCGCTATGGCGAGGATCGTAGCGACCGATCCGGCGCCGCTGGGAGGTGCGCTTTTTACTGCGGCCGTTCTTGATGCGCTTCTAGCCTGGCTCTGGCTTGGCCTCGTGGCTATTCCCAAAGGTCCGCCGCTCCTCCTAGACCTGGAGGGGCTCCTGAAGGGTCCTATCAGCGCTTACTACTTCACGCTCTTATTCGGCGGCGTGGAATTACTCCGCCGTTTTGGGGCGCTGGTGCCTTTTCTCGGCGCACTCGCTATCGCCGCGTCTCTATTCGGCATCCGCGGCCGGATGGCCGCACCCCTTCGCTGGCGTTCATTTGGCATTATCCTGCCGCTCTTCGGCCTCGCCGCGGCCGCAGCGAGCTTTGTCCGCGCCGCCTAGCCGCTCCATATGTTCCTGCAGAATTTCAACCCGCTGGTATTGATCGAATCGGTGCTTTTCATATATGCCTCCTACGCTCTTGGCGATGCGGTCCTGCGCCTGGCCGGTTTTGACCTCTCCTCGCGGATCAAACGCGTTGTTTACCGCCTACTCATCGGCTACGGCATCTTCGCGTTGATTGGGCTTGTACTCGCCCTGGTCGGCCTGTTCAACGCCGCCGCCCTCCGCATCGCGTTCTTCGCAGTTCTCATCTTCTCGGCCAGGACCATCTTCTCCCATCTTTGCGGTCTCGCCCGCCTAGGTTTTGTTCATAAAAATTTAAGCGGTCTTTTTCGCGACTACCCGTTTTTCAAGGCTCTGATTGCGCTCTGGCTTTTTGCAAATATTTTCATAGTTTTTGTGCCCATCACCGGCTGGGATGCCCTCGACTATCACCTGCCCATCATCAACGACATTATCACCAAGGAGCGCGCGGATTTCACGCCGGCCATCCCAAGCTATAATTACCTGCCGATTCTCGCCGAAATATTCTATGCCGTGCCGATTGTTCTCTTCGGGGAAACGGGTGCGCCCTACGTTTTTCAGTTCCTCATGTATAGCGTTCTTCCGCTGCTCCTGGCGCTTATCTACGATTTTCTCCGCGATCGGGTGGCCGACCGGCGCCTGGCCATCGCCGCGCCGCTTTTGATCCTCTCGCTCTTCGATTTCCAGCGTGAGATCATGCATGCCGGCTACATTGACGTTTTCGTCTTCCTCTTCAGTATTGCGTCAACGCTCCTTTTAATCGAGGCCGCGGCGAGCCGGACGATCCAGCAGAGCGGGATCGTGCTTTCCGCGGCCATGCTCGGCATAGCGCTCTCGATGAAGTACCTGGCATTTTTCTCCCTGGCGACGAACGGCCTGCTCCTCGCGATTCTGGCCTGGCGCGCCAGGGAAGGCCTCGGCTGGCTGGTTCGGTGGGGCAGCGTCTGCCTTCTGGTTATCGCAGCCATTGCCGGCTACTGGTACGTTCGGAATGCGGCATGGTTCGGCAGTCCGGTTTATCCGATGTTCTCGAGCGCGGAGTTCACGGGCGCGGTTGAGAACCTTATCGTCGAGCGAACGCCGCAGAATTTTTTTCTCTTCCCGTTCGCCCGGTTCGGCCGGTGGTTCTCCGATCCCAATGAGACCTCCAGCCGCCTGGTGCCGCTTGCCTACTTCGGGGTGCTCTATATCCTCCTGCCACTGACCATCTTCGTCCGCCACCGGCTGTCAGCCGCCGAAGCGCTTCTACTTCTCGCCATGGGCCTCTGGCTCCTTTTTTCGTTCCTGACCTCGCACCAGATCCGGTTCCTCTTGCCCGCCGTGCTCTTTCTCGTCCCGTTTCTCGTACTTCTTGCCGATAGCATTCTTGCCTCAATCCGCACGCGGTTGGCAGGAACGGGTGCTTTGGCGAGCCGGCTCGCGGTCGGTGCGCTCGGCCTGCTCTTCGTCGTAACGTTCCTCGGCAACTTCCACTATTTCCAAATCCGGTTCCTCTACGCGTTCGGGGTATACACCGAGGAGCAGTATATCGGCAGTATCGGTAGTCAATGATATGAAGGTTCGTATCATCATCCCAACGTATAACGAGCGTGAGAACATCATTCCGCTCCTGACCGAGCTGCTCCGGGTCGCCCCCCCGGACACTCGCATCCTTGTCGTGGATGACAGCTCGCCCGACGGCACAGGCGCGATCGTACGGCGCCTGGCCCAAGGTGAGCCGCGGGTTTCTCTCCTGACGCGCCCGGGGAAGCTCGGCCTGGGGACGGCCTACCAGCAGGCCTTTCGGCGGGTGCTTGATGAGGGCGGGGATGATTGCGTTATCACCATGGACGCGGATTTTTCCCACGCCCCCCGCTATGTACCCGAACTTATAAGGAGCGCTGAACGGTATGATCTGGTGGTGGGGTCCCGCTACATCCGCGGCGGCCGGATTGAAAACTGGGAGCTGTGGCGGCGGGCGCTGTCCTGGGGAGGAAATCTCTACGTGCGCATCATTACCGGGTCGCCCATTCATGACTGCACGGCCGGATTCTCGGCCATGCGGTCCGATTTCCTGCGCCGGGTTCCGTTCGAGCGCATCCGCGCCTCGGGCTACGCCTGGTGGTTCACGCTGCGGATGATGTTTTACCGCCGCGGGGCGCGCATTGTCGAAATCCCCATCACCTTCACCGACCGGCGGCTCGGCACATCTAAAATTTCAACCAACATTATCTATGAAGGACTGATCGAACCATGGCGCATCAGGTTCTCAAAATTATAAAAGCGCCCATCGTTTGGATTCTTTTCTCAGCGTTCCTGCTCCGGCTCTGGGGCATTACCTATGGTTTGCCGCTCTTTCTGGTGAACGACGAAACGCCCCATGTCTATGGGGCGCTGAAAATGATCGAGCTTAAAACCCTCATCCCCGCCTTTCACGCCGAGGAGTTTAAGGCGGTGCTCTACTATCCGTTACTGCTCTCGTATTTCTATCTCATCGTCCTGGCGCCGGTCATCGCCGTGCATTACCTCGCCTCCGGCATGCCGCCGCTTGAAACGTATCGCGCCATGCTCGCCCTTGACCCGTCCTTTCTCTGGGTGGCGGCGCGCGTCTGGATGGCGGCGATCGGCGTTAGCGGGGTTTATTTGACGTACCGCATTTCGTATCATCTCTCCGGCACGAAGCGCGCCGCGCTATTTGCGGCGGCGTTCCTTGCGCTTTCGTTCTATCATCTCCAGCTCTCGCATAACGTCCGCCACTGGATGCCGGCATCCGTGTTGCTGGCCTTTCTCTGGGAGCGGGCGCTGGCTTGGCGCGGCCAGGTGCGGCCCCTAGGGCACTGGCTCGGCGCGGGCGCTCTTGCCGGGATTGCCGCCGGCGGCGTGAACACCGCGGCTGCGGTCGGCCTCATCCCGCTCGTCGCCGCGCGTGTCGGCGGTTCTGCCGGAAGCCCGATCCAGCACTGGTTTAGGCGTCTCGCCAGCCGCGAGGTGCTGGCAATTCTTGTCGCCTTCGCCCTGGTGGCCCTCGCAGGCATTGCGCTCTATCCGTATGGGTTGACGAGAGCCGAGGGCGCGTCCGGCGCCGCGAGCGATGTACTCGGTCGAATTGCTTCCATTGGTACGAAAAGCGTTCTCGGATGGTTGCGTTTCATCGCCGAATACCTTCGGACGTTCTGGGAATTTGAGACGCCGCTCTTTCTTTTCTCGCTTGCCGGTATGGGTCTCCTCTGGCTGCGGCGTTCACCCTCCCAACTTTTCGGTGCGGAAAATTGGAAGGGCAGGCGTTTCTGGATTGGCGTTACGGTTTTATATGCCATCGCGTTTTTCACGCTGCTCTACCTCTTTGATGATTTTACGGTGCGCGGCGTGGTGCTCATCACGCCCGTCCTCGCCGCTTTTGCCGGCTATGCCGCCGATCGGCTGTACGAGAAAGTGATAAATTTAGAAATTAAGAAATTAAATGTATCGTCCCACCCGCTCTTTAATTTCTCAATTTCCTTTTTCTTTTTTCTTTTTGTTTTCGGCTGGCAGCTCGCGACCGACCTCCGCTACCAGCAACTCCTTTCCCGGCCGGATACGCGCCTCGTCGCGCGGAAGTGGCTCTTAGGGAACTTGCCGGCGGGTTCCAGGGTATTAATGGATGCGCAGTATCTGCGCTTGCCGAACACGCCCGCGGGCGTGCGGCTGGTCGAGGCGATCGATCCGGGAGCGCTCCGGGCGGCGGATCGCGCGGTTATCGCGCTCGGCCCGGCCGCACCCCATCCGGCCGCGGCCAATCTCAATCTTGATCTCGTTTCCCCGCAAGCGCGCAACAGCCTCACCGCTGATACCAATGCCTTCCTCCGGCAGGGGTTTACGCATCTCGTCATTGAGTATCGATCGTCGGATGCGATTCGCGGCGATACGCGCCGCATCGCGGAGCGGGCGACGCTCATTGCCCGTTTCAACCCATGGCGTATTGGGCGGTCGTTTGCGCCTGACGGTTCGGGCAAGCTAGATCGCCTTTCCTTCGCCGACCTTTTGGATTTGGAACGTTTTGGCCTCTTCGTGGACGTCTATCGCCTCCCTTAACCACGTATCCGTATGCCTCATCCGCCGCACTCCTTCGCCCAACGCTTCATCCGCGGGAACATTCTTAATATTTTCTGGAATAATCTCCTCGGGGGCCTCGGCCTGTTGACGTCTTTCCTAACCCTCACCGCTCTTTCGGTTCGCGAATTCGGCATTTACCAGCTGGTACTTTCGGTGGTGGTGTTCCTGGATGCCTTTTCGGTCAATTTTTTTGACGAGGTGGTGCAGAACGATATCACCCGCGCCTTCAGCGACCGGCACAATGCCGATGCCAAGCGGCTGTTTTTTGAATTCGCCGCGCTCAAAGCCGGCGTCAGCGCCGTGGTTGCAGCCGTACTTTTCGCCAGCGCTTCGGCAGTGGCGCATTGGTACGGCGAAGACATCGGCTTATACCTGCGCATCATCAGTTTGATTATGGTGGTCCACGCGCTCCAATCCATCCTCAACCTATTCTTGCGTTCGGTGGTGTCGCTCCGGGCCATCGGGGCGGGCGCGGTGGAGGAGTTTTCAAAACTTACCCTCGTGGCCGGCCTGTTCGTTTTTTACACCCTCGGCATCCGCGAGGTACTCCTGGCCACGCTAATGGCCTCGTGCGTCGCCCTGGTGTATCTCGTCATTCCGTTCGCGAGGGAGTTTCGTGTGTTTTTGGGCGGGGTCGCCGCTGCGCCGCGATTCATGTTCCGGCGCATTTTTCAGGCCTACGGGTTTTGGATACTGTTCCGCTCGGCGACGCGCCGGGCGGCCAAACCCCTCCGCCCCTGGCTTATCGTCACACTTATAAACGCCGAGGCGGTGGCGTTCTACACGCTGGCGGTGAACCTGGTGTCCATGATCAAGAATCTCCTGCCCTTGCCGGATCCTTCGCTCCTGGCTTGGGAGGCGGCGAATCCCCAGCGGCTCGGCTATATTTTCAGCCGCAGCGTGAAGTACCTCTTCTGGGGCGGTACGGCACTGGCGGCGGTGAGCGCCCTCATGGTGCCCCAGCTCATTGGGCTTATATTTCCCAAATACATCCCCGCGATGCCGCTCTTCATTTTTTTCCTTTTGTCCGTGCCGCTGCATGGCATCTCCCGGTTAGAGGGTTTGCTCCTGACGGCCTTTCGTGAGCAGCGGCTGTTGGCCTCTTTTTTCCTGACGGAGATCGCGTTAAGTGCTGCTATTCTTGTGGCGTTCCTTCCCGGGGTCGGCCTCCTAGCCGTCGGCATTGAGACCAACAGCGCCATCCTGTGGCGGGTTTGGTTTTTCTACCGGCGGATATCTAGGAAATATCCGTTCCTGCGATTGCGGTTTCGATCGTTCCTCCGCGTTGATACCGAGGACCGCCTGATTTTCCGGCGGGGGGCAGCCGAGGTGCTCGCCTTCCTCCAGCCTCTCCGGCGATTCATTCTGTAATCCGCACCCGATGGATTCCACGTCATGCGTATCTGTTTCCTGAATCATGATTTAGATGACCGGAAAGGAGCCGGAAGGTTCGGCGTGAATTTTATTTCGCGCCTGCGCCAGGCGCGGCCGGATATTCAATGTACCGTGTTAACGTCGGCCGGTTCGGGCCACCCTCTGGAAGAAGCTATTTTATATCCATCCAAGGTAAAGTTTCTGTTGGCTCTTCCGCGCATTCGCGCCGTTTTTCGGCACTGCGACCTCATCCATGCGCTTGACGGCTGGCCCTACGGCGTTATCGCGGCCCTGGCGTCGCTCGGCTTGGGCAAGAAGCTCGTTATAACTGCTATCGGAACCGGTGCCGTCCAGCCGCTCTACCGACCGTACGGTTGGCTCGTCGCCTGGGCCTACCGCCGGGCATCACGCGTCGTGGCCATCAGCTCTAACACCCGGCGGGAAATTTTAGCGCGGGTCCCGGATGTCGCCATCACGGTCATCAATCATGCTGTGGATGCCGGAGAATTTTCGGGCGACCTCTCTATAGCGCTCACCGCCGAGGAGCGTTCCGCCATCCGCGCTCTTAAGCCCTATGTGCTCTCGGTGGGCGGCTGGAAGAGGCGCAAGGGTTTCCAATACTCCTTTGCCGCCTTTGCGGAAATGAAAAAGCGTTTTCCGGAGCTCTCCTATGTCATCTGCGGCATCGGCCCCAAGCCGCAATTGGAAGAGCCCCTCGGCCTTGGCGGTGCGGTCAGCTACTTCAAGAACATCCGCTGGCCGTTCCTGAAAGCCATCTATGCGGGCGCCGAATTATTCTTCCTGCTGCCGGTGGATGATAGTAAGGATATCGAGGGTTTTGGTTTCGCTTTCCTTGAGGCCGCCGCCGCCGGGCTGCCGGTGATCGGGACCCGTGATTCGGGCGCGGAAGATGCGCTCTCCGACGGCGTCAACGGTTTTCTCGTGCCGCCGCGCGACGCCGATGCCGCAGCCGAAGCCGCCATCCGCATTCTATCGGATGCCCAGCTCCGGGAGCGCTTCCGTGCGGCATCACTCGCGTTTGCCCGCGAGATGACGTGGGAGCGGGTAACGAGCTCGTATCAGCGCCTGTACGCTGAAATCATATGAGGACGATTTTCATTACCATTTTCCAAGGCATTGAGGCCAAAAACATCCTCCGCACTGGCATTGTTGAGCGCCTTTTAGCCGAGCCCGACGTGCGCCTGGTCTGCTTCGTGCGCTCCGAGGAGCGCGCCGCTTATTACCGGCGCGAAGTCCCGCACGAACGGCTCGTCTATGAGCCCTTCGGGCGTTCGCCCTACGGCCGCTTCGAGCGCCTGATGAGTTTTCTCAAGTTCCACCTCATTCGCACCAAGACTACGAATCTGAAGAAGCGCATGCACCTGGAGCGTTCCGGCAACTGGCCGCTCTTTGTCGTGAGTCACGCCCTTAATTGGTTGATGGCGCGGCCAGCCGTGCGGAGCTTCCTCCGGCCGCTCGATCTCCGCTTTGTCGGCGATCCCGGCTTTGGCCCGTACTTTGAGCGCTACCGGCCGCGGGCCGTATTCCTGGCCCATCTCTTTGATGACGTGGAAATTGCGCTCCTGCGGGAGGCTAGGCGTCGCGGCGTGCCCACGGTCGGCTACATCAATTCCTGGGACAAGGTAACGACGCGCGCTTCTCTCCGCTTGCTTCCGGATACGCTCCTGGTGTTCAACGACATCGTGAAGGACGAGGTCATCCGCTACGCCGACATGCGCCCGGAGCGGGTTATTCCGGCCGGCATCCCGCAGTATGATCGTTACGTCACGGCCCGGTCCGGTTCCCGGGAAGAATTCTTCCGCCGCATCGGCATAGACCCGTCAAAGCGCCTTATCGTCTACGCTCCCATGGGTCGGACATTTTCGGATTCGGATTGGGAGATGATCGATATTCTGCACTCGGCCATTGAGAGCGGGCGCATTGGGCCGGATGCGGCCCTCTTGGTGCGTTTCCAGCCCAATGATTTCATAGACGAGGAGGAACTCAAGCGCCGGCCGCATCTCCGCTATGACATCCCCGGCATCCGTTTCGGCCGGGAGCGGAGTGTGGATTGGGACATGGGTTTTGAGGAACTCGCCCACCTCACCGACACGCTGGCCCACCTCTCCGTGCTCGTCTGCTACGCCTCTTCCATTGCTATTGATGCGGCCATATTCGGCAAGCCGACCGTGGGCATCGCCTTTGAGGTGAAACAGCAACTTCTTGCTAGGTCTCCGACGCAGTATTACCGCACGGAACATTATGCGAAAGCCGTGGCTACCGGCGGCATCCGCCTGGCAAAGAGCGAGCGCGAGCTTATCGCCGCCATCAACGCGTATCTTGCCGATCCATCGCTTGACCGCGAGAAACGCGAGCGCCTTATAAAGGCCCAGTGCTGGCGTGTGGACGGCAAAGCGGGGGAGCGTATTGCCGATCATATCCTTGCGGTCGTGAAATCTTGACAAATGGAGTAGGGACGGATACTAATAATTTCGGTTGGAGATTAAGAATTTCGCCAAAGGAGACAACGGATGGATCTTCAAAAGGCCTGTGATTTCGCCGAACGCATCGCGCGCCTGGCCGGTGACGAGATCCTCATGCGTCATCACGGAACCCTTGCCGGGTTCACGTGGGACCAGCGCACTCACATCAAGACCCTGGCCGACGAGGAGAGCGACTGTTATCTCCGAAGGGAGATCGGAGCGGCGTTCCCGGAGCACAACATACTCTCCGAGGAGAGCGACGCACGGGAGGTCGGATCGGCCATGACGTGGGTCGTGGATCCGTTAGACGGGACGGTGGTTTTCACAAGCGAATCGTCGGACTATTTTGCGGTCTGCGTCGCTCTCTGCGACGGCCGCACTCCGGCGGCGGGCGTGATCTACGCGCCGGAGCGCCACGAACTCTACCGGGCTGTCCGCGGCCGGGGCGCGATGAAGAACGGCCAGCCGATCGCAGCAACCGCGCCGCTCTTGGATGTCCGCCAGGCCCGCGTCGCGCTCGAGTACGGCAAGCCGCCCGGACGCACGCAAGCGGTCGGCATCATCGACAAGCTTCTCGCGGGGGAAGGCGTGACGGCCATCTTCACCTCGAACTGCGCCTCGGTGTCGCTCGCCCTTACGACGAGCGGCGTCTACCACGCCTTTGTCGCGCCTTTTCTCCAGCCCTGGGACATGGCTGCGGCGGCCGTCATCTGCCGCGAGGCCGGGGCGCGGGTTACGGATCGTTTCGGCAAGGAGTGGGAGCTCGGTGACGAGTCCATTTTCGTCGCCCACTCCGGATTGCACGATCAGCTCATGGCGAAGCTGCGCTAGTATCCTGCACACCCAACAAGGAAAGGAGCCGGGCGATGTCCATCGCCGTTCCCGCGACGCTCACCGTTCCCGAACGGGTCGGCGAGCCCCAGGTGCTCGCATCGAAGTTCGGCCGGTCGCTCCGCGTTCAGCGCTACCGCCATCCCGAAGGGTGGGAGGACGACTACTCGCACTGGCACGCGGATGCTTATCCCTCCATCACCTTGCCCGTCACCACCGATCGGATGGTGGTGGCGCAGTGGGAGTTCCGTTACGGGATTGACAGACCGATGCTCGAGGTCTCGGGCGGAAACCGGAAGCCGGGGCAGAGCGCGGAGGATGTCGCGCGGGAGGAACTCCAGCAGGAGACCGGCTACGCGCCCGGAGAACTTATCCTCCTGAACCCCGAGGTCTACGGCGACCCAGCTTCGCTCACGTTTCCCCAGGCGCTGTTCCTCGCCATGGACTGCGTCTGCGTGGGGGATCCAAAGCCCGACCGCGGCGAGTACATCCAGATCGTCAAGTTTCCGCTCACGGAGTGGATTGGGAGGATATGGGCGGGCGAGATCAAGGACCAGAAGACCATCGCCATCACCATGCTCGCCCTGCCGCACCTCAACGTGGGGATCGGGATCTGAAGTTCGTTCCGAACCCAAAGTCCCTGGGCGCGCCGCGCGCCCAGGGCTTTCTTTTGAAGAGCCGCTGAAACTGCTTCTATTCGTTAGACGGTAGTATTATCATAAGCCAGTTCGGCTTTTCTTTTTTACCATGTCCCGCATACTCGTTGCCGGCGCATCAGGTCTCATCGGCGGTCACCTCGTGAAGCGCCTTCTTTCGGATGGCCATGAAGTTCGCGCCGTCGGGCGGCGGCCGGTCGGGGAATGGTCCCAGCGCCATGACGGCGCCGAGAACCTCCAGCTTGACCTCACCGAAAAAAAGAATTGTTACAGCGCCGCAGACGGCGTTGATCTGGTTTATAATCTTGCGGCCGATATCGGCGGGGTGAATTTCATAGAGAAGAATAAGGCCCTATGCATGCTCTCGGTGCTTATCAACACTCACCTCCTGATGGCCGCCCGGGACCTTGGCGTAAAGCGCTACCTCTATACTTCCACCTTTGCCGTGGCTGCGGCCGACCATCAACCGGCCAATGTCCTTGAGGACGGGCACATCTGGGAGAAACTTTTTTCCGAGCGGCTCTGCCGCCACTTCCGCGAGGATTTCGGCCTGGAGACGCGCGTGGCGCGTCTGCAAAACGTCTATGGCACGCATGATCGTATCCGCGGGGAACGCGTGCGCGCTCCGGCCGCGCTAGCGCTGAAGGCCCTTGAAGCCAAGCGCCGCGGGGATAACCGCATTGAAATTTGGGGTGACGGCACCCAAGTTCGGAGCTTCCTCTTCGCGGAAGATTGCGCCGACGGACTTGCCGCGCTCATGTCGAGCGGCATTACCGATCCCGTTCGCATCGGCTCCAACGAGTTTACGAGCGTGAACCAGCTCGTGGATGCGATTGAGGCCGCCGCCGGCGTCAAACTGGAGCGTATCTACGATACATCGGCACCCCGCGGCATTGAGCGCAAGCCCGATGAGGTCATGGCCATCGATTCCCGCCTTGGCTGGCAGCCGCGCGTTTCATTACAGGAGGGCATTGACCGTCTCTACCGCTGGATAGAGGGCGAAATGGCGGAAGCGGTGCAGGAAGTATGAGCGCCGGACGCCTCCAAAAACTTTCTTCGGCCAGCTACCGACGCATTTACTCGGCCGTGCCGCGTCTTTGTGCGGACGTCGTGATCCGCGCATCCGGCGGCGTTCTCCTCACCCGGCGGAGCATCCCGCCGTGGCGCGGCTGGTGGCATTTGCCGGGCGGGCGGGTGCATAAGTTTGAAACGTTGAGTCGCGCCGCCGAGCGGATCTGCCGCGAAGAGCTTGGCGTCAAGGTGCGGGTGTCAAAGGTGCTCGGTGCGGTTGAGTACCTCCGAGATCGGACTGCGCCCGGGTTTGTGACGCATAGCGTAAGCGTCGTGCTCGCGGCGCGTCTGATCGGCGGAATGCCCCGGGGGAGCTGGCAGGCCAGGGAAATTTCGTTTTTCCGCTCGTTGCCGCGGAAGGTTATCCCCGGGGTCGGCCGTTTTCTCCGCAGCCATAGCCTCATCAAACGGTAGCGGACTTATGCGCCTTGTTATCATCGGCACAACCATCCACGGCGAGGGCGGCTACCTGCCCTTTGACCGCCTGGCGGCCGAATCCAATTTTTCGGACGTTACGTTCGTGATCGCCGGCGACCGGAACTCGGCGCCCTTTGATACCTCGAAGTTCCTCTGCCGCGTAGAGTATCTTGAACCGGTGGATCAGGAGCGATTTAGCGTGAGTGAGACCATCGGCTGGAAAACGCCGCGGCGGCGGCCCATTGCCTGGCTCCGCGCCATCGAGCTTGGACCGGATTACATTCTTTCGATTGATGATGACAATATCCCGTCGCCCGACTACTTTCGGCGGTGGCACGACGTTCTCACCAAGCCCGTTGGCCGCGTGGCCGTGCCGGCCGCTGCGTCTGGCCCGGCCCCATGGCACAACTATCTCCGCACGTCGGATGCGCCGTTTGAGATATACCCGCGCGGCTTTCCGATTCCATTCCGTCCTGCCTCGGCCATCGAAATTCGTGCGGCAGACGCACCCATCCCGCCCGAGCGAGTAGGCCTTTTCCAGGGCATCTCGCTGGGGGATCCTGACATAGACGGCATGACGCGGCTGGTCTATCCGAAGCGCCTGCCGCTCAATGCGATTAGCGAGAAAAACTACTGCCTCCGTGACGTCTGGTCGCCCTACAACATGCAGAATACGGCGTTCGCCAAAATCCTCTTCCCGCTGCCCATTCTCTGGCCGCATGCGGCCCAGTTTGACGACATCTACGCTTCATTCGTATGGCAGAAGGTTCTGTTCAATAACGGCCGCCATGCGCATGTCGGCGATCCGGTGAACCGGCAGGATCGCGGCGTGCGGGACATTTTGAACACCGACTTTCGGGAAACGGTGGAAGGGTACTTTTATGCGCACCGCGTGTGGGAAGTTATCAACGGCATCGCCGAGAAAGACCCCATTGCTTTTATGAAAAAACTCATGGAGTATGGCGATGACCCGCGAGACGGTTCCGAGCTTACGTTTTCGCGCCATCTGTGGTCCTTTCCAACCGGGGAGCGGCACATCATCGGGCGGCATCGCGATTTTTTTACCGCTCACCTCAAAGACGTCACCGCCGCCCTCGGCGGCTAACCCCATGCGCATTCTCGTTACCGGCGGCGCCGGCTATATCGGATCCATCCTCGTCCCCGAGCTTCTGGCCCGGGGGCATGCCGTTGCCGTTCTCGACAGTTTCAGGTTCCGGCAGTCGTCTCTCCTGGACGTATGC
The DNA here is from genome assembly GCA_016203665.1 of Candidatus Sungiibacteriota bacterium. Lineage (GTDB taxonomy): Bacteria > Patescibacteriota > Minisyncoccia > Sungbacterales > SURF-37 > JACQMJ01. Next base: position 35,805 of record JACQMJ010000008.1, on the reverse strand, counting down.
CACCATCCCAAGCTCGAGGTCGTCCGCGGGGATGCCCGGGACCGCGAACTCATGGCGCGCCACATCGCCGGCGTAGATCTCATCATTCCGCTGGCCGCGCTGGTGGGCGCTCCGCTCTGTGATAAGGAGCCGCTGGAGTCCGAATCAACGAACGTCGGCGCTGTCAAGCTCCTCCTGGAGCTCCGTAATCCGGGGCAGAAAATAATTTTTCCGACCACGAACAGCGGTTACGGCATCGGGGAGAAAGGTGTTTTCTGCACCGAGGAGACGCCGCTGAATCCGATCTCCCGCTACGGCCGGCAAAAGGTGGAGGCCGAACGGCTTATCCTGGACGACGCTAATGCCATTACGCTCCGTCTCGCCACGGTTTTCGGCGTATCGCCCCGCATGCGCCTCGATCTCCTCGTCAATGACTTCGTCTACCGTGCCGTAACTGACCGTTGCCTTGTGCTTTTTGAGGCCGACTTCAAGCGCAATTACCTTCACATCCGCGATGTGGCGCGGGCATTCCTCCACGGCATCGAGAATTTTGAGCGCATGAAAAACGAGCCCTACAACGTCGGTCTCTCGGACGCCAATCTTTCCAAGCGCGAACTCTGCGGGGAGATTAAGAAGCAGATCCCTGACTTTTACTTTACCGAAGCTACGGTGGGAGAAGACCCGGATAAGCGCGATTATATTGTCTCGAACGAAAAAATAGAGCGCACTGGATTCAAGCCCGCCTATTCCCTTGGCGATGGCATCCGTGAACTCATCAAGGGCTACCGCATCATTCGGGGAGGGCGGTACGCAAATATCTAAATGAAAACTGCCGTTGTCGGATCCTGGCACCTCGCCTCCGTCTATGCCGTTGGCCTGGGAACTCTCGGGCACGAAGTGCGGCTGGTGGCGCCTCCGGAAGTTAGCGCCGGGTATGAGACCGGCAAGCCGCCGGTCTTTGAGCCTGGCCTGGAGGAGGGGATTCAGAATCTCCGTCGCGCGGGGCGCCTTTCGTTCTCGTCCGACATCCATGATCCAGCCAATGCGGTCGAGGTATGCTTTATTGCCGAGGACTGCAAGGTTAGCGCATCCGGTGTGGATCTTGCGGCTTTCCAGTCTCTTTTCGATGAAGTGGCGGGTGCCCATCCCTGGAAAGTACTCGCGATTTCCTCGCAGCTGCCACTTGGTACCTGCCGCGAGTTTTCCCGGGCCTATCCGGGGATCGCCATAACGTACTTTCCTGAATTTTTACGCCTCGGCACTGCGCTCGAGCGTTTTTTGAAGCCGGACTTCATTGTCGTCGGCGGCAGCGAGCCGTCGGCCCAAGCGGTGCTTGAATTTTTTTCGGCGATCCAGTGCCCGAAGTTTGCCGTTTCGCTGGAGGAGGCCGAAATGTCGAAGCACGCGGCCAATGCGTTTGTGGCAACCACGGTGAGTTTTATCTCCGAGCTCACCAAATTCAGCGAGCGCTACAATGTTGATCTGGAAAAAATCGGTGAGATTTTAAGGCATGACAAGCGTATCGGTCCCAAGGCCTACGTCATGCCCGGTATGGGATTTTCCGGAGAGACCGTGGAGCGGGATATCCGCGTGCTGCTCGATCTCTCCCGCCGGAACGGCTTTGATCTGCCCATGCTCCGCGAGGTCATCAACGTGAATAACGAACACAATGGCTTTATCGAGAAAAAGCTCGCCGAACGCATGCCCGAAGTCCGCGGCAAAAGAATAGGATTTCTCGGGGCGACGTATCGGCCGTTCACGAGCACGCTCCGGGGTTCGCTCTTTCTCCCCCTGATGGAAAAGCTCGCCGCCGCCGGTGCCGCCGTGGCGCTCTGGGATCCCAATATCGAGTCCTCGCCCTTCGCAAAGCCGAGCGCGAAGGAAGTATTCGACGGCGCCGACGCGGTAGTGATTGCCGTTTCCAAGCCGGCTTTCCGCGAGCTCGATTTTGCCTCGCTCGTCGGCCGGATGCGCGGCCGGATTCTCATTGACGCCGCAAACCTGCTGGATCGGGAGCGCGTCAAAGCTTTAGCGGTTGATTACGCCTCGATCGGCCGGGGCCGCATGCCATGAACATCATTGTGGTCGGTGGCCGGGGGTTCATCGGTCGTCCGCTCGTGGAACAGCTGCGGCCGGATCACCAGGTCGAGGTGTGGGATTTACCGGAGGTAGACATCCGCCGCCCGGCTTCATTTTCCCAACGGCTGGAACAGTCGCGGCCGGATATGGTCGTGAACCTCGCCGCGGTGCTGGGGACAATGTACTCCAAGAACGCCTACGAGATATTCGAGACCAATGCGCTGGGCAACCTGAACTTGGTACAGAGTTGCGCCGAGCATGGCGTGCGCCGCTACGTCTTTGCGAGCTCCCTGACAGTGCACGGCGAGAATGCTATTGGTGATCCCCGCACCGTGAATTCGCCCTTTCACCCCAAGCACGCCTATAGTGCCTCAAAGGCCGCGGCGGAGTACTGCCTCATGCAGTATGCCAAGCTCCATGCCATGAGCATCGTGACCGTGCGGCCGGTGAGCATCCTGGGGGATACGTACATGAATCATGCGCCCGTTGATTTCGTGCAGACGCTCCTGCGCGATGACACCATCAAGCTATTCGGTACGGGGACGCACGAGCGGGAATGGCTTTGGATTGATGATTGCGCCGAGGGGTTTTTACGCGCCGTTGACTTCTCTGCCGCTGCCGCCCCGGGCTACCATCCCGTTTTCCTTTCCGGGAACCGCATTAGCATGAAAGATCTCGCCGAGAAATGCATTTCGCGTCTGGGCGGTCGTATGGAATTTGTTAAACCCACGGCCCAGGCCTTTACGCTCACCTGTGATACCGCCGATTCTGATGCCCGGCTGGGCTGGCGCGCGACAACCGGCATTGATGCGATGCTCGACCGTCTTATCCCTATCCAGCGCTCAAAGCTCGGTCTCGAGCGCTGAGCGGTTTTCCACCCTTACGACTATGGACAAGGTAGCTGTTATCGGCGGATCCGGGTTCATCGGCCGGCATCTCCCTGAACGCCTGCGGGATTTTATCGTTTCCAGTTTAGATCTCCCGGAGGCGGATATTCGGAATGCGGCTCTAATCGGCGAGCGCATAGCCATGATCAAGCCGGATGCCGTGGTGCACCTGGCCGCACTTCTGGGCGGAGTTGGGTCCCAGAACATCGCCGAACTTTTCCGTACGAACTTCGCCGGCACGCTGAACCTTCTTGAGGCTTGCCGCATGGCCGGAGTGAAGGCATTCGTGTTCGCAAGCTCGCTCACGGTGCACGGCTCGAACGACCCGGCCCATCCCAACATGCTCGATTCGCCCTTCCGGCCGATCCACGCCTACGGCGCTTCCAAGGCCGCAGCCGAACATGCCATTGAGGAGTACGCCCGGCGCTTCGGCATGACCGCGCTTGCCCTCCGGCCCACCATGGTGCTCGGCGATACCCCAACGCCGAGCGCGGCCATTGAGTTTGTCCGCGCCGGGCTCTCCGGCGAGCCTATAGCGGTCTACGGCAGCGGGATGCATGAGCGCGAGTGGCTCTTTGTGGATGATGCGGCCGACGGTTTCCGGTGCGCCATCGACTTTGCTCGCACGGCCGCCCCCGGCTTTTACCAGTTTTTCCTCTCGGGGAACCGCATCGCCATGGCTGACCTGGCGCGGCTCTGTGCGGAGCAGACCGGCGGGACGATTAAGTTCACGGCGCCGACGGCAAAGTCCTTTACGCTCACCTGTGATACCGCCGATTCTGATGCCCGGCTGGGCTGGCAGCCCAAGATCGAGCTGCCGGAAATCATCGCCCGCTTGATTGCGCTGGAGCGGCAGCGGCGTGCTGTATAGCCCGTGATTTTTCTTCTCCGGCGTTACCGTTGTTGCTGCGGCGGCAGGATGTTTTGTTGGACGAGAAAATCCTGGAGTGCGCCAGCCACTGCCTGATGGCCGGCTCTGGTGAGATGGAGGTTTACCGGGAAATAGAGCAGGGCATCGCCCGCCGCCGCCTGGCGCAGGCTAGGGGTGTAGTCGATAAAGGCATAGCCCAGTTCCCCGGCTTTGGCCCGGAAGTACGCCCGTTGCGCCTCGCTGAACCAGTTGGCCAGTTCCTCTACCGCCGGATCCTCAAAATGGATGCGTTTGCGATAGGCGCTGAACGCCGCCGGCGCGTAGGTAACGATCGGCAAGAAGCCGTGGCGCCGGGAGAGGATGACGAATTCCTCCAGGGCATCGTCAAACACGCTTAAATCCGCTTCGCCGGCGCGGAGTTTTTCTGCGCCGTCCCAGTCGCTGGCCTGGGCGGCGTTGAACTCGACCTCTCCCTGCGCCGTGACGACCGCGAAGCGGCGGCTGGGGCGCTCGGCCTCGCGTGCTCTGGCCACAGCCTCCCGCAGGGCGTTTGCGGCAGCGTTAAAGACATAGCTTGATCTGCCGAGCCAGCCCTCTTTGAGGGTGCGGTAGATGCGGCAGAGCGTGGTAGGCAGTGCCATGCAGGCCCCTAGTGGACGTTCCAAGCCGCCCCCTTGCTCACGTTCTCGCTGGGTGAGGTACTGGCGGTACTCCAGAGCGCCTTGGAAATCATTGCCCTCGTAGATATTCATGATGACCGCTCGGGGGGACATATCCAGGCCGAGGCGTTTCAAAATCTGGAGGTAGCCGTAGGGTTCGGTTCCGCCTAGTCCCAAACTGTAGATCCGGTAGCCGCTCCGCTCGGAGGCGAGGGCGGTCCAGGTGTCTTCGGGCGCGACGCGCGTGCACCAGGTGAACGAATCGCCGATAGCGACGATATCAATGCGCCCGGCCGCGCCCGGCGGGTTGCAGAATCCAAACTCGTCGAGGGTGACGCTGGCTACGGCACCGAAGCGCTCATCCGCGCCGTCAACCGGCCGCGCCACAGTGGCGTTGGGCTTGTAGGAGAGGAGACGCAGTCCTCCGTCATCGCGTCCAACGTCGAGGGCATTGGCTTCCAGCGGCAGGTGTACCCTGGCAGCGATTTCGCCGCGGAGGTGCTTCTCGAAGTTCACGAGGAGCGGGAGCGGAATGAGCGCGGGGAAAAGACGCAGCGCGAGTTCAAGGAGCAGGGCAATGGTAATTCCGGCCACGGCGGCCTCGCCGATGATCGCCCCGGCCCGCCGCAGGATTCGGATCGTTCGGGGATGCGAAGATGAGTCGCTTGTGGTGTAATGGGGATGCATGGCGTTTTTAGCATTGTATACCGTTGGTGGTCTTGTGGACTATGAATGCTGAAGGTTCGAATGGCCGTTCGCCGGCGCTTTCTATCGTTATCCCGACCTATAACGAGCGGGAGAACGCCCGGAGGTTCATTCCGGCGCTCGCCGAGCATTTTCGGGAGATTGACCACGAGATTATTGTCGTGGACGATAATTCGCCGGATGGCACGGCGGCCGTCGTGCGTGAGCTTTGCGGTCGCTATTCAGTTGAGCTCCTGGTGCGCCATGATCGGCGCGGATTCGGCAGTGCGCTTTGTGAGGGCTATGACCGGGCGCGGGGCGAGATGATTTTGTCCATTGACGTTGACGGCTCATATCCGCCGCCGGATGCGCTTAGGGTGTATCGGGCGCTTGCGGCGGGGCAGGATCTCGTCGTCGGGTCGCGCCACTCCGCCGGTTCGCTCTTTGCCGCGCCGACGCTCGAGCTCAAAATGAGGCGTTTCTCGAGCGCCTGGGAAAACCGGCTTATCCGCTGGCTCACCGGCATTCCGCTCCATGATTTCACCGCCAACTGCCGCGCCATCCGGCGCTCGCTCTGGGAAAGTCTGGCGCTTGAGGAGGCATCAAGCTTCCTCCTCATTGCGATGGTACTTCTCGGCGCTCGCCGCGGCGCTCGGATCGCCGAGGTGCCGGTTACGTTCGCTGAACGGCCGCACGGCCGGACCAAGATCAATCACTTCGTTGAGATTCCGCGCGCGTTCGTCCGAACAATCCGCTACGTCCTGGAGCACCGCTCCGGGCTGTAACGGCGTTGACTTTACTGGAGGCGTCGTTACCGCCGCTTTGCCGGCAGGGTATTCTTTCTTGAGAGCATGATAGCAGCCAACACCCAAAACCCAACCTGGGATACAATGGTCAAAATCAACCTCGGCTGCGGGGATCGCCCCCTGCCGGGGTTCATCAATGTGGATGCCCGGGACATCCCCGGCATCGAGTGCCCCAACACGCGGGTGGAGGATCTTTCCTCCTTTCCCGATGATCACGCCGACTACCTCTACTCCGCTTGCGTGCTCGAACACCTCCCGCGGCCGCTCACGTTTCCCGCGCTGTGCGAATGGAACCGCGTGCTGAAGCCGGGCGGCATGCTGCGTCTGGCCGTACCGGATTGGGACGCTATTGCCGAGTACTATGCCGAGACCAAGGATCTGGAAAACCTTTTAAATCTTATCTTCGGCGCCGATGTCCACGGCCACGATCGCCATTACCGCGTCTTCACCTACGGCGGGCTCCGCTCTCTCCTCGCCGAGGCCGGCTTCAAGCGCATCAGCCGCTACGATTGGCGGACCATTGAGCACGCCGAGTTTGACGATTACTCCAGGGCCTACCTGCCGCATATGGACTTCGTGCGCGGCAGGCTCATGAGCCTGAATGTCCAGTGCATTAAGCAGTTTCCGGTCCGCCCGCCCGCCCAGCCTCCTATACGCACCCTTAAGGAAGGAGCGCTATGATCAGGGTCTCCGACACCACGCTTGCGGGCGTACGCCTGATCGAGCCCGACATCTTTGAGGATTTCCGCGGCTACTACGTAGAGACCTATAACGAGGAGCGCTACCGCGCCGAGGGCATTGGCGTGAAGTTCGTTGAAGATGATTTTTCGGTTTCGACAAAAAGCGTCCTCCGCGGTATCCACGCCGATGCCGCGTCCTGGAAGCTCGTATCGTGCTTGGCCGGCCGCTTCTATCTCGTTATAGTGAACTGCGACGAAACTTCGCCGCACTTCGGCAAATGGGAATCCTTCGTGCTCTCCGCCCCGGCGCGTCGCCAAGTGCTTATACCCCCCAAGCACGGTGTGGCGCATCTCGTGCTTTCAGACTCAACCATCTTCCACTACAAGCAGTCGGCCTATTATGATCCGGCGCGCCAGGCCTCCTACCGCTGGGACGATCCGCGCTTCAACATCTGGTGGCCGGTGAAACATCCCATCCTCTCCCAGCGGGATGAAGCCGGCCGCTACGTCGCTTGAGGCGTTGGCGGTACTATGAACTTGCGACCCATGCTCCGGCGCCGTTTCGTACTGCTTGATCGCGATGGCACGCTCATCCAGGAGAAGATATACCTCTCCGATCCCGCTGGCGTGGAGTTGACCCGCAAAGCGGCTTCCGCCCTCCGCGATCTCCAGGCCCTCGGCCTCGGCTTGGCGGTGGTCACCAACCAGGCCGGAATCGGGCGCGGCTTTTTCACGAGCGCCGAGCTCAATGCTGTACACCGGCGGCTGATCGGGCTCCTCGCAAACGAGGGGGTCAGGCTTGACGGTATATATGTATGCGCGCACGCGCCGGAAGATGGCTGCATGTGCCGCAAGCCCAAGCTCGGCCTCTTTGAGCGGGCGCTCGCGGAGCATAGTTTCGATTCTTCGAAAAGTTTCATGATTGGCGACAAAGCCATTGATATTGAGTTCGGCCGGGCTGCCGGAGCCACAGCCATTCTTGTCCGTACCGGCTACGGTGCCGAGGTCGAGCGCGGCGGGCGGGCCCAACCGCACCATATCGTGGATGATCTGCCCGCCGCGGCGAGATTGATCCAAAATATTATCAAACTAGAAAACTGATGATAACTGACAACAGCTGGATCTACCAGAAAATTCAAGATCATCTCCATGCCAGTGCTGCGGTCAAGCATGCCATTGCGGCCGCGGCGGATGGGGGCGTCTTTGCTGCGTCTGCCGCCGCCCCCGCCGGGCCGCCGGCGACCGTAGCGGCCATTGCGCGCGCGGCCGAGATCATCGCTCATGCGTTCCGGAACGGCGGGAAGCTGCTTCTCTGCGGCAATGGCGGCAGTGCGGCGGACTGCCAGCACATGGCTGCCGAATTTACCAACATCCTTGATCGGTCGTTCGAGCGTCCGCCGTTGCCGGCGATTTCCCTCGCGACGGACACTTCGTTCCTGACGGCATTCTCAAATGACGCCAAGCGGTTCGCGGAGATTTTTTCGCGGCAGGTCGAGGCCATCGGGCGCCGCGGCGACGTCCTCATCGGGATCTCGACGAGCGGCACGTCGGAGAATGTCATCCGTGCTTTGGAAACGGCAAAACGCATGAGCATCGCAACAATTGCCTTGACGGGCCGCCGCGGCCCGCTCGCGTCGGTCGCTGACCTCGTCATCGCGGTGCCGAGCGAGCGGACGAGCCATATTCAAGAGGCGCACCTCGCGGTTGAACATGTGATCTGCGAGCTCGTCGAGTGTTTCCTTTACCCCGAGCGGCGCGGCGTCCTGCCGCAGACCGCCGCCGATGACCGGTTGGTCTGAAGATGCGATATGACCCCGCACCAAATTCTGCAAAACGCGAAGACAAATTCATGATCATCACCCGCACGCCGTTTCGCATTTCATTTTTCGGCGGGGGAACCGATTACCCGTCGTGGTTCCGCCATTTCGGCGGGGCGGTGCTGGCCACGACCATAGACAAGTACTCCTACCTCCTGTGCCGCCACCTGCCGCCATTTTTTGACTTCCGCTACAGCATTGTCTATTCCCACAACGAACGCCGGCGGACGATTGACGAGATTGCGCACCCGGCTGTGCGCGCCGTGCTGGGCTATCTGAAGTTTGATCGTTCCCTGCATCTCGCCCACCACGGCGACCTGCCCGCCAGGAGCGGCATGGGTTCAAGTTCTGCCTTCACCGTCGGCCTGCTCCACACGCTTTCCGCACTCGAGGGCCGGATGACCCCGAAAGCGGAACTGGCCCGCCAAGCGATTCACGTCGAGCAGCAGCTCTTGAAGGAACACGTTGGCTGCCAGGACCAGATCCTGACCGCCTACGGCGGCCTGAACCACATTACCTTTGCGCCGTCAGGAGAGTTTACGGTTCGTCCCGTCACCATCGCTCGCGGGCGCCTTGATGAGCTCTCAAACCACCTCATGCTCTTCTACACCGGTGTTCAGCGCACGGCCGAAGCCATGACGGCAAGCTACGTGCCCGACCTCAATGAACAGGAAGAACAGCTTCGGTCTATCGGGGACATGACCGAGGAGGGGATGAAGATTCTTGGCTCCAACCGTGACCTCCGCGAATTCGGCCGGCTGCTGCATGATGCCTGGCAGGCGAAAAAGGCCATCAGTACCGCCATATCCAATGCGCATGTGGACGGGATTTACCGCGAAGCCCGCTCTACCGGAGCCATCGGCGGAAAGCTTTTGGGTGCGGGCGGCGGCGGCTTTATGCTCCTGTTCGTCCCGCCGGAGCGTCAGGCCTTGGTGCGCGAGCGCCTGGCCCGCTTCGTCCACGTGCCGTTCCAGTTCGAATTCGGTGGCAGCCAGATCGTTTTTGCCGACCGGGAGGAGGATTATTCGCCCTACGATAAAGCCGAGCGCCTGACCGGTTTGGCCGATTTTAAGGAGCTTGACGATCTGACCGAGGCGGTATGACCCTGTTGGAAGTCTTCAGCGAAAAATTTTCGCGGAGAAAATTTTTCGTAAAGTGCTAACGCGAAATGTGTTTATGCCGACTCACCTTAAAGCCAAGTATTTGCATCTAATTGAGACTTCTAGCGGGGTATGACGATTCGGCGCCTGCTGATCGTTCCCGCTGATGCCCTGGTCGAGCGCGAACCGGCTCATCCGGCCGCGGCTCTTGTCAGCCGCGCCCTCAAGAGTGCGAAGCGCCGGATCTTCGGCATGCCTTCCGTATATAATTCCGAGATTCAGCGTTACGGCGACATACCCGCCATCCTCGGTCAGGAAAATACCTTCATTCTCGGCCGCACCTATCCCCACCTGCACATCGCCCCCCCGCCGCCGGCCTGCCCCTATCCATCTTGCCACGCTACGCCGGCCGGAACGATTATCACGGAGCGGCAACTTGAGCCCATCCTGCCGAACGTGGATGCGGTGCTGGTCTCTGTGCAGGCCGGAGCCCGCGGAGCGCTCGCGCGGGCGAGTGCTCGCAGGCGCGGCATCCCGGTGGCGATCCTCGACGCCAGCGATCATCAGTCAATTTACAAGGCGCGAAACATCTCGGCCGAGCTTACCTGCGGCCTTGAGGCCGGGCCGGACTTTGATCTCTACTTCAAGGAGAATTTGCCCCTGGGCTATCAAACCGAGATAGTTCTGCCGCTGGCTCCGGCTCCGCTCCGGCCCGAGGTCTATCAGTTCCGCGCTCTGCCCAAGGCAGTAGACATCTTCTACAGCGGCAAGATGCGGGGGCATGGACAGCCCGACGGCACGGCCGTGATTGAACTTATCCGGCAGAACTTCCCGGCAGCCGAACTCGTTGATCATAAGACCCACGGCACGTTCCTGACACTGCGCGACTACTGGGACGGCCTTTCGGCCGCCCGCTTGGCCCTCTCGCCCTCGCGCTTTGACTGGGATTCTTTCCGGCACTGCGAGTCAGCACTCGCGCCGGGCACGGCTCTGATCGCGCCCAAGCCCTATGTTGAGACTATCGGACCGCCGCTCATGGACGGCGTCAATGCCGTTCTCTACGACACCGAGTTTCGGGACGGGTGGTTTTATCTGAAGAAGGCGCAGGATCTCGTCGATAAGATCCGCCACTACCTGGCGCATCCGGCCGAACGCGAAGCCATGGCGGATCGCTGGGCGGCTGACGTGCTCGCCGGCCACACGGTACGGGCGCGTTCGCAGTACATCCTGGACCGCATGACCGGGATCATATGAAGATCAAGAACCTCTTATTCGTTCCGGAGGAGCGGTTCCTTGAATCTCCTCTGCCTCCAGGATGGCGCTCATTCCTCTCGGCTGCGGCACGCGCCGCGGCGCGCCATTTCAGCCAGCCGAAAATTTATTCGGCCGAGCTTATTTTTTACGGCGATTTGCCCGCCCTGCTGGGCGGGGAACACGTATTTTCATTCGGGAGGTATCTGCCGCATTTTTTATCCCAAGAAGTTCCCCCGGCCTGCCCCTACCCCTCCTGCATCGGCGCGCCGCCCCCGACTTTCGTCGGCGCCGATGAAGCCGAGCGTATCCTGCCTTCGGTTGATGCGCTCTTGGTTTCGGCCAAGTCCTGGGGCAGGGCGGGGTTTCTCATTGCCGCGGCGCGGAGGCGCGCCATTCCCGTAGCCGTGATTGATGTGCATGATCATCCGTCTCTCTACGGGGGCGGTAAGGGGGCAGATACGGAACGGGAACTTTTCCGCGGTTTGGTTCCGGGCCGGGACTTTGACCTATATTTTAAAAAAGAGCTGCCGCTGGGGTACCGGACAGACCTTGTGTTCCCGCTGGCGCCCTCCCCGGTCCGCCCCGCATCGTACGCCTTCGACCATCAGGCACGGAAAAAGTCAGATGTTTTTTATAGCGGTCGGCCGCGGCCCATCGCTCAACCCGAGCGGCAGGAAGTCGTTTCGCTGGTACGGGATACGTTCCCGAGCGCGCTCATTCTGGAACATACCTCGCGGGGGGCGTTTTTGGCCATGCGGGAGTACTGGGATAATATTGCCGGAAGCCGCATGGCGCTTTCACCCTCCGGCATTTCCTGGGACTCGTATCGCCACTGTGAGGTCGGCCTCGCGCCCCGAACGCTGCTCATCGCGGCCAAGCCCTATATTGAAACCGCCGGTCCGCCGCTTCGCGACGGCCAAAACGCCGTTCTCTACGCTGCCGAATGCCGGGACGGACGCTATCATTTGAAAGACGCTCCCGCGCTCCTGGATAAAATCCGCCACTACCTGGCTCATCCGGCCGAGCGGGAAGCCATAGCGGATCGCTGGGCGGCCGATGTACGGGCGGGCCATACCGTGCTGGCGCGCTCGCGCTATATTTTGGAGGCCATGGAGCGGGCGTTCTGATTCGGTGCCTGTTCTTTGGTAAATATAAAACGGACATTCTCAACGCTCGGCCAAGAAAACGGCTCGGGTGGAAGACACCGTTACAAGCCTTGGGTGGTGCACTTACTTATTGAACTCGCTTAGCCGACTGGCGGAAATGAAAACCATTCTCATCACCTGCATCCGCGGACTTATCGCCCGGAATATTCTTGCGACGGACGCGTTTTCGCGTTTGGCAAAAGAGCCAGGGTTAAAGATCGTAGTAGTGGCGTCGGAGCAGAACGTTTCCGCGCTCCGGCGCGAGTTCGGCGGACCCAATGTCATCTTTGAGGGTATCCATATGCCGGCCAAGGAAATCCCCGACGGTTTTGACCGTTTGCTTTGGACCATCGCCACCAACCTCCTGCCGACGAAAACGCGCGAGGTACAGCGGCGGGTCAAGTTCGCACTCGATCGGAACCGCTTCGATTACGCGGCCTCCGTTATCTTTGGTTTTTTAGGCCGTATTGGCTGGGTGCGGCGGATGTCTCGTTTTTTTGTCGGCATATTGCTCGGTTATCGCGAATACGAGCGCCTTTTTAAAAAGTACCGCCCTGATCTAGTTTTTGCCACGGATGTTTTTGCACTGCAGGACGTGAAACTCATGCTTGCCGCAAAGAAAAGCGGGGTCAAAACCGTAGGCATGGTCCGCTCCTGGGATAACGTGACCTCAAAGACCCTTCTCATGCATATTCCCGACGAGGTGGTCGTGAACGGCCCCCGCATCCAGAACGAGCTTATCCGCTATGGTGATGTTCCCGGTGAGCGCATTTTCATTACCGGTGTGCCGCACTATGACCACTATCGCTCGCAGGATTGCATGCCGCGTTCTGATTTCATGCGGAAATTCGGATTTGATGAAAATAAAAAGCTCGTTCTTTTTGCCACGCCCAGTGATCGGTACCTGCGCGATAATTTGGTATCGCCGCTGGTCGTTGACGCGCTTGCCGCAAGCGGCCTCCAAGTTTTGATAAGGCCGCCCATTGTCGGCCGGAGCGGCCTGGAAGGTAAAGCGCTTCCGCCGAATATGCGCCTGGATGATCCCGGCGATTACGGTGACTTCGTGAATATCAACATGGATCGGGCCGCGGACCGGCACCTTGCCGATTCACTGAACGCGGCCGATGTTGTCGTAACCTGGGCCTCCACTATGATCGTGGATGCCATTGCCTTCATGAAGCCCGTGGTTTTAGTCGGATTTGATGAAACGCCGCGGCCCTATCACGAGGGCATTCTTAAATATTATGATTACGAGCACCATCAGTTCATTTTGGCATCAGGCGGCGTGCGTCTGGCCAAAAGCCCTGATGAGCTCTGCGATTGGGTCATGCGCTATATCAAAGAGCCCGAGCTCGACCGGGACGGGCGGGCGGCCATCGTGGCCGCGCACTGCGGAGCGCTTGACGGCCGGGCCGGGGAGCGGCTGGCTACGTATATCTTGAACGCCATGCCATGAAAATCAGCGGCCGCAAGATCGATCCCGGATTTCTGGACGGTGCCCTCATGGAAACAATTCCCTGCCGCCTCTGCGGCGGAGAGGAATTTACCGTGCTCTCCCGGAAAGATTGCGTCGGCGTGCCGGTGCGGACCGTTCTCTGCAAGAGCTGCGGGCTCATATTTTTGAACCCCCGGCCGGCGAAAGCATGGTACGAGCAGTTCTATTCCTCCGTTAGCGGAGTGCAGCACCGCTACAAGTCCAGCGCCCACACCGACGAATCCCGGCCGATCGGCTGGGGCTTTGCAAAAGCGCGCCGCCATGGCCAGGGGCTGGCCGAGCGGCTGGGGCAGTATATGCGGCCGGGCGTGACGATTGACGTGGGATCGAGCGAAGGCGGAGTATTGGCCGGGCTCCGCGACCGGCTCCCGATTGAACCCGTCGGCATTGAGCCCGTACCGGCCGAGGCCGCGTATGCAGCCGCGAACGGCATACCCACCCACGCCGCCCTGATAGAAAATATTGAAGCGCTGCCGATCCGTCTCCCTGCGGCGGATAACATTGTCTGCGTCAAATCGCTCAATCACTTCCTTGATCCGGCCTATTTTTTCAGCTGGGCCTGGCGGACCCTGAAACACGATGGCCGCCTGATACTGGAGGTCAAAAATTTTCGGCACCAGGTCAGGCGAAGCGGCCGGGTATGGGTCGGCGTGCAGCTTGATCATCCGTACATGTACACTCCAGAAATTCTTGCCGCCTTTGTCGGGGCCGCAGGATTCAGGGTGCTGTTCCTGGACGTTGACGAAGGCAAGGCGCCGGAAGCGCTCGCCGCCCAGAAGCGCCTCGGCCTGCCCGCGGGCCATATGCGCCTGGCGGCCGCAAAAACAGGAGTCGAACCCTTCCGCGCCCGGTTCATTCCCGCGGCCGGGGAGGCGGCGCGCCTCCGGCGCGCCCTCCGGCCGCTGGTGCTCTATTGGCACTACCTCACCCGCTACGCCACGCTCCGCCGGAACGTATGGACGCGATTTGAGATGTTTCGCGGCAGCAAAGCCGGATAGCGGACTCTCCGTCATTTAAGGGTTACAGCCCAGAGGCCGTAGCCGAAGGCCGTGGGTGGGGTTCACCCCGTTACAACCCGGACGCCCCGTCCTTCAGGCCCCGTTAGAGGCAAGACGCCGCAGGCGTCTGCCGCGCCTCTGGTGCGAGCCTCTAACGGGGCAGGGCGGGGAGGAAGGAAGAATCCATAAAACTCATTGGAGGCCCCGGCCTTCAGGCCGGGTTGTAACGGGGTTCACAAATTCAAAAAAAAGGCGTATCATGACCCCTATGGCAGTTTTCCCTCTATTATGTTTTGCGCTTCTCCTGATGGTGTTGCCATCCGATGCCGCGGCCTACCTTGATCCGGGAACCGGCAGTTTTATTTTGCAAATCATCCTGGCGAGCCTCTTTGGCGCTTCGTTTGCCGTAAAAAACTTTTGGCGGCGGGTCAAGAGCTTTCTGTTTGATCGCGTTTGGCGGCGGGGCGGTTCAAACCAAGCATGATGCCTCACCAGAGGGTAGCCGGTTCGTTCCGGGACCCCAGTGGTTTCGTATTTTGGAGAGAGGGTACGCTCTATCGGCAGGTGAACGTCGTGTACCGGGCGCACTATGAGGAGCTCATGCGCTCCGGCCTCTTCAAGGAGCTGGCTCGGGCGGGTATGCTGGTCAACCACGAGGAGGCCGCCGTCGCGCCGGAGTCGGCCGTGTCGGCCTATAAAATCATCAAGCCGGAGCTGGCAGAGTTTGTCTCCTACCCCTACGAGTGGAGTTTTAGTCAGCTGCAGGATGCGGCCCTCCTGACGCTGGCCATTCAGAAGCGAGCCCTGGCCTTTGGCATGTCGCTCAAAGATGCCAGCGCCTTTAACGTTCAATTCAAGGGCGGCAGGCCGATACTCATTGATACTCTTTCCTTTGAGCCCTACCGGGAAGGCCGTCCCTGGGCGGCCTATCGCCAGTTCTGCCAGCATTTTCTCGCGCCGCTCGCTCTGATGGCGTTCAAGGACGTCCGTCTGAACCAGGTCTTCCGGATTTTCCTTGACGGGATCCCCTTGGATCTGGCCAGCGCCCTGCTGCCGTTCCGGGCGCGTTTTCACGCCTCGCTCTTCCTCCATGTATTTCTGCACTCGCGGAGCCAGAAGTATTTTAGCGGACGGCCCATCCGATCCGAAAAGTCAGCAGTAAGCCGGGCCGCCCTCCTGGGTATGGTGGAAAGTCTGGAAAGCGCGGTGAAACGCTGTTCCTGGCGGCCGCACGGCACCGAGTGGGCCGACTACTATGATATGACCAACTACTCTCCCGGAGCCCTGGAGCAAAAAAAGAGGATCGTGGACGAATTTGTATCCAAGATCGGCCCGGGAACCATCTGGGACCTCGGCGCCAACACTGGTCTTTTCAGCCGTATTGCCGCCCGTCCGGGCGTATTTGTCGTGGCCATTGATTATGACCCGGCCGCCGTGGAAAAAAATTACCTGGAGACCGTCAGTAAGAATGAGACGCGCATCCTGCCGCTGGTAATGGATCTCTTAAACCCCAGTCCGGCCGTCGGCTGGGGGCACGAAGAGCGGATGTCCCTCCAGGAACGGGGTCCGGCCGACATGCTCTTGGCCCTGGCGCTCGTTCATCATCTCGCCATTGCCAATAACCTCCCCTTTTTGCATATCGCGGAGTTTTTCCGCCGTTTGTCGCCGGCGCTGATCATTGAGTTCGTGCCCAAAGAGGATTCCCAGGTACAAAAACTTCTGGCCGGCCGCGAGGACATTTTTGCCGACTATACCGCCGGGGCCTTTGAAGCGGCGTTCCGAAAGCATTTCGTGATACGCGAGCGCAGAAATCTTGAAAGTTCAGGGCGGGTACTATATCTTATGACCCAGCCCTGATGTTACGGCAATGACCAAGGCATCTTTCATCCACCCCATCCTTTTTGCCGTTTTCCCGGTCCTGTTCCTATTTGCCTATAACAGATGGGCCGTGGCCTACGGCGACGTGCTTATTCCCATGGCGGCGGCGATCATGCTGGCCGTGCTCCTGCGCTGGCTTGTGGGGCTGATCATCAGGGATGGGCTAAAGGCGGGGATCATCGCATCGGTATTCCTCTTTGTCTTTTTTTTCTACGGCCATGTCTATACCTGGCTCAATGAAGCCGGCGTTACTGTTGCCGGGCTCGAGCTCGGCCGGCATCGCTACCTCTTCCCAATGGCTGGGGCGGTTTTAGCTTTTGCCGCCGTAGGGCTCTCCAGGGCCAGGAGGAACTTTGACGGCCTGACCCGGATGCTGGCCGTCGTATCTTTGACCCTGGTCCTCTTTGCGGTGGCCGGTATCGGCTGGCAGGCCGTTCGCGCGCCTACCGATGCGCGGGGTCGGGAGGCGCGAGCGCCGCGCCAAGAGCCTCCGGCTCTTAAAGCGGCTGCCGACTCGCCGGACATCTATGTCATTACCTTTGACGGCTATGCCAATCGCGGGACCCTCCAGGAGGTGTACCATTTCGACAACCGCGAGATCTACGACTATTTGGAGGGAAAAGGATTTTTTGTGCCGACTCATGCCCGCCCGAACTATGCGCGCACCCTGCTGTCACTCACTTCGGAGCTGAACATGAAATACCTCGGCGATATTGCGGAGCAGGAAGGAAAGTATTCCAAAAATTATGAACCGCTCTCGCGGCTGCTGGAAGATAACGAAGTAGCGCGTTTTCTAAAAGGCCGGGGCTATACCATCGTCAACATCAGTTCCTTTGACAGCCCGGTGGTGGAGAATCCCTATGCCGATTTAAACTTTGCAGGCGGTTTATACCGTTCAAGCGAGTTTTACGTCCTCGTCTTAAAGACGACGATACTGGATTACTTCGTCCAGCGCTTTGTCGTGGACGACTTGCGGCCGAAGGTGCTCTACGCCTTTGACAAACTGAAAGAGATGCCTGCCATGGCCGGTCCGAAATTCGTGACGGTCCATGTGCTCCCCCCGCACCCTCCCTACCTTTTCGGGCCGGACGGCGAGCGGCCGGCCGGGGGCATAGCGTTTGAAGAGCAGCGGGACGTATGGAAGAGACGGCAGGAGTATGTTGATCAGGTTATGTTCATTAATAAGAAAATGGAAGAAATCGTTGATGTCCTGCTGACGCGATCGGCCACCCCGCCTGTCATCATCCTGCAGTCCGATCACGGCAGTGCAGCCCTGGCCGATTGGGAGCGCCCCAGTGACGCCTTCCTCCGGGAGCGGCTGCGTAATTTCCAGGCCTACTACCTGCCGCGAGGGGGTGAGGAGGCGCTCTACGATTCCATGACCATGGTGAACGCTTTCCGGATTATCTTGAACTACTATTTCGGCGCGGACTACGAGCTGTTGCCCGACCGGAGTTATTTTTCGCCGCGAGATTACTACTATAACTTCAGGGACGTCACGGACGTGGTGCGCTATGAGTGATCATCTTATCGTTCTCACCGAACCTAAGGGCTACTCGCCCAAAGCCGTCCGCCTGCTGAAAACATTGGGGCCGGTTATAACCTGGCGGGACGCCCGGAAACGGTCTTCGCTCATGCGGCGCGCGACCGTTCTTGCGGTCAAGCTCGGCATACGCATTTCAAAGCGCGTCATGGATGCTTTGCCGAACTTGAAAATAATCGGCACGTCCACCACCGGCCTGAATCACATCGATATGGTCGAGGCCGGCCGGCGCGGTATAAAAGTGGTCTCGCTAAGGGGGGAAACAAAATTTTTGAGCACGATATTCCCGACCGCCGAGGAGACGGTCGGCCTCATGATCATGCTCATGCGGAATCTCGGGGCCGGCTTCGATGCCGTGCGCCGGGGCCGCTGGGACAAGGAGCGGCTCTACGGCCATGAGCTCGCCGGGAAAAACCTAGGTATCATCGGTTTCGGCCGCCTTGGCTCCATGGTCGCGCGTTTCGGCCGGGCCCTGGGCATGGCTGTCATTGCCTGTGATCCAAATGTATCGGGCCGGGCCATGGCGCTGGCCGGGGTGCGCAAAGCCTCATTGGATAAAGTGTTCAGGCGTGCGGATGTCGTATCGGTACACGTCCTACTTACGGATAAGACGGCGGGCCTCATCCGGCGCCGGCATTTCCGCCTCATGAAGCCGACGGCCTACTATATCAATACCGCCCGCGGCGAGTTGAACGACGAGGCGGCACTGCTCGAAGCCCTCCGCAGGCGGCGGATGGCCGGTGCGGCGCTGGACGTGCTTGCGAACGAAGATCCGCGTGGCGGCCACGTTCGTTCGCATCCGCTTGTGCGCTACGCCCGCAGCCGCAAAAACCTTATCATCGTGCCGCACCTCGGCGGCGCCACGTTCGAGTCCATGGCCAAGACCGAGGAATTCATCGCCGGCAAGATCGTGCGCGCGCTCGGGAAACCGGAAACGCCAGCGGGACATCGCCGGTATTCTTAAGAGAGAGGAGCATTCGCTTTTTCTTTTTGTATGGCAACAAAACAGCCGCACGTCCTCATTACCGGCGGGGCCGGATACATCGGCTCTGTCTTAACCGAGCATCTCCTCAATGCCGGCTGCCGCGTGACGGTACTCGACAATCTATTCTTCCAGCAGCGGAGTCTCTTTCATCTCGCGGCCCATCCGGCGTTTGAGTTCGTATTCGGCGATGCGCGCGACGCGGCGCTCCTAAAAGAGCTCCTCCGGGACGCTGATGCCATCATTCCGCTCGTGGCCGTGGTGGGCGCGCCGGCCTGCAAGCGCGATCCTGCGCTGGCGCGATCCCTGAACGTCGATACCATTCGGCTTCTCCTAGGCCTGAAGAGCCCGTCACAGGTTGTTGTTTTTCCGGCAACGGATTCAAGCTACGGCTCCCAGCCGGGGATTATCTGCACCGAGGATACGCCGCTCGCCCCGCTCTCGCTCTACGCCGAGACCAAAGTCGAGTCGGAACGCGAAGTGCTTTCATCGCCGAATGGCGTGTCGCTGCGCCTGGCCACCGTCTTTGGGGCCTCGCCCCGCATGCGCCTCGACCTCCTGGTGAACCACTTCGTCCACACCGCGGTCACCGACGGCGCGCTCGTGGTGTTTGAAAAGGACTTTCGCCGGCAGTTCGTGCATGTGCGCGACGTGGCTGATGCGTTTTGCTTTGCGATCGATAATGTAGGCCGCATGGCCGGGCGCGCCTTCAACGTCGGCCGCGACGATTCAAACGTTTCCAAAGGGGAGTTGGCGCTCCGCATCAAGGAGCATGTGCCGGGTCTCCTCGTGCACTTTGCCGACGTCGGCACGGACCCGGAGGGCCGGAATTTCGTCGTGTCCCATGCGCGTCTGAACGCCCTCGGCTTCGAGGCGACGAAGACG
Source organism: Candidatus Sungiibacteriota bacterium (assembly GCA_016203665.1). Lineage (GTDB taxonomy): Bacteria > Patescibacteriota > Minisyncoccia > Sungbacterales > SURF-37 > JACQMJ01. The sequence goes on along the minus strand of JACQMJ010000008.1, from coordinate 16,063 downwards.
CTCGATTTTGGCATCCGGGAGTTGGTAAAGACGTACCGCATGATGCGCGGTCATGGCCTGACCCGAAACGCATGAAATTGAAAAAGCGAAAAACCCAGATCGGCGTAGGCGGCATGGTAGTAACGCCGCTCCACAAGCGCCTGGTCATGCAGGTGCTCGATTCCGGCCGGTTCTCCTATGGGCCGTTTTTGAAGCGCTTCGAGGCGGAATTTGCGCGCCGCCATAACCGCCGTTTCGCCGTTGCCACGAACTCCGGCACCTCGGCGCTCATCACCGCCCTCCGGGCGCTTAAGGATGGGGACGGCTGGAAAGACGGCGACGAGATCATCGTGCCCGCGCTCACCTTTATCGCCACCTCAAATGCCATCCTGCATAACGGCCTTTGGCCGGTGTTCGCGGATGTTGATCCGCGCTCGTTCCATATTGATCCGGCCGAGATTGAAAAGCGCATCACCAAGAGGACGCGCGCCATCATGCCGGTGCACCTCTGGGGGGTGTCCTGCGAGATGGCGCCTATAATTAAGATGGCGAGGAAGCACGGCCTGCGCGTGGTTGAGGATTCGGCCCAGGCGCTGGGCGTGCTCCACCGCGGCAAGCCCGTGGGTTCGCAGGGCGACATCGCCTGCTATTCAACATACGTGTCGCACATCGTGACCACGGGCGAGGGCGGCATGCTCCTGACCAATGATCCGAAGATTGCTATTCGCAGCCGCAGCCTCATCAGTCACGGCCGCGACAATATTTACATGGCCGCCGATGATGATCGGGGGTTGTCGGGAGCGCGTCTAGCCGAGGTTATGGGGCGGCGGTTCCAATTCGTGACTGCCGGGTTCAACTTCCGGGCGAACGAGATCGGCGGGGCGCTCGGCATAGCCGAGTTTTCACGCCTCGGCGAGAATCTTGCGACCCGCCGGGGTAATGCCGGCCGGCTCCTAAAGGGTTTTGCCCCGTTTGCCGAGCACCTCCAGTTGCCGTGGTGGCCGCCGCATTCGGAGCACTCTTTCATGATGTTTCCCGTTGCCGTGCGCTCGCCAAAATTCTCCAGGGACGAGCTCACGCACTTCCTGGAGTCCTGGAACGTCGAGACGCGGCCCTTATACCCGCTCCTGACCCAGCCGGCGTATAAGAAGCTCTTTGGCAATATTGCCCGGAACTATCCGGTCGCCACCTTCGCGCAGAAGAACGGTTTTTTCATCGGCTGCCACCCGGAGCTCGGAAAATCCGAAACCGATTACGTCGTTTCGGTATTCCGAGAGTTCTTCAGGAAGAAGGGACTTCTCAAGGAATAAAAAAGCGGAACATCTTTCGATGCTCCGCGAGTCCCCGGGCGGCGTGTTCAGGCCGCGTTCCACGCCTCCTCGAGGGTCGTGGTGACGTGGATGAGTTGCTCCCGCCGCTTCTTGATCCACTCCGGCTTCCCTTCCTCGGCTCGGCACTGGGCCGACGGGTGGTGGTAACTGACGGCGCGTTCCATCACCACAATGCCCATCCTGACGGCGCGGACGACCGGCACCACGAGGGCATCCCAGATCCTGCCGTCGCATTCGGCGACTAGCTCGATGCCGTCGCGACGGAAAACCTTGGGGCCGAAAGTGAAGTCAAAGCGGAGTGCGCCACCGGAAACGATTCTCACGTACTCGTTGGTGAAAAGCTCCTGCCAGACCTGCTCTTGCGGGTAAGTCGGCCATGTGGCGTTTCCGCGCCTTGGAACGAGAATCGCGGCGTCAGCCTCTTTGGCTGCTTCGGCGAGCTCGGTGTGGAACCGGACGAGGTCCGCTTTCATGGGTTCCTGCCAGTGAACCGAACCCTCGGCCTTGATAGTACGCGCGCCGGCGGCGACCGCTTGGCGGACTGCCGGTCCGAAGCCGGGCGTCTCCTGACGGATGACCTCGGCGCCGGCTCTCGTGAGCGCGCGGGGCACCTCCGGATCCGGAGAGCCGTCCACAACGATCGCCCACAGGCCATGCCGCTCCGCCAGTTTGAGCGTTTCCATGGTAAGCGGCAGAGCGACATCCCGGTCGTAGGCCGATTCCTCGGGTTTGAAGAAAGTGGCCGTTACTATGACAAGGTCAAACATCCTCGCCTCCTTGGATTGAGAGTGGTATTCGGGCGCAGGGGGTACTATTCCAAAATAGCTGTAGCATGAGAGAATAATTTCGTCAAATTAGGCGTTTGCTATGAATATCGCCATCATCGTACGTAGGCTCGATGGCAAGGGCGGCACCCAGCGCCAGGCCCTTATTTTGGCGCATGAGCTTTTGAAGCGGGCGCATCAAGTAAGGCTTTACACCCTTCGCTTCAGCCAAGAGCGCTGTTATCCGGAATTATCCTCCGGCCTTTCCATAACTTCCTTTGATCACGTAAACACTAATCGGGAAAAACGCCTCGCGGATATGCTCGGCCGTTTTTCCGGATTCCTGCAGGAAACCTATCTTGCCAAACGCCTCGCGCGCCTCATTGCGCCGGATACTGAAATGCTTAATCCGCACGATTCGGTGGCCTACCGCGCAGCATATTATTTCAAGCGCCGTCATCCGGGCGTCCCGTCGGTGTGGGCCATGAACGATGTGCCGGCGTTCGCCTGGACGTACGATCGCATCGGCGCGTTTGAGCCGGTGCGCCATTCGCTTATCCGCCGCATCATCATGCGCATCCTTGATTGGTATGACTGCCGTAAATTCATTGCCGGCCAGGACATCATCGCCGTGCTCGACCGTTTCAATCAGGGGCTGGTACGTAAATATCTTAAACGCGAAAGCGTTATAACGCGCCTCGGCATTGATGCAGGACAATTTTCCTTTGTACCGCATGAACCGCCTTCGCTCCGCCGAAGCCTTGGCGAAGGCGAGCCGGCCTTACTACAGCTGAAGCTTCTTGCGATAGGTATTTTTTTTCCGCACCGGCGTTTTGAAGACGCCGTTGAAGCGCTTGCCATCCTCCGGAAGCGGGGGCACGCTGCTACGCTCACGATCATCGGCAGCCCGAAGCCGGCGCCGGCCTACAGAGAACGTCTCGAACGGCTGGTGACCGAACAAGGGCTCGGCGCCGTAGTTACCTTTGCCGGAGAAGTGTCGGAAGCCGATCTTATCCGCGCCTACCGCGAGCACGACGTTTTTGTGTTCACGAACGACCTCCAGACCTGGGGTCATGTGCCGCTTGAAGCCATGGCCACGGGCATCCCGGCGATCGTCTCGCGCGGTGCCGGCGTGCACGAGGTGCTAACCGACGGCGGAACCGCGCTCATCGTGAATCCCAAGGCGCCCGCCGAAATTGCCGCTGCGGCCGAGCGGCTTATGGACGACCCCGCGCTCTACCGGAAGCTGGTGACGCAGGGAAGCCGGTTCGTTCGCGAGAACATCACCTGGGAGGGCTACGCCGAAGCCATGCTGGCGCTTTTTCATCAGGCCTCGGCCAAGCGCGGCAATTCATGAAAGCGATCCTCATTACAAGTTTTCACCCGCTCATCTCTCGGAACATTCTTTCGACGCCTTTGATTGATCTTCTTATTTCCGGCGGCGTTCGGGTTATCCTCGCGGTTCCGGAAAATAAAACCGGATTTTTTGAATCAGAATTCATCAGGGACGGCGTAAGCGTGGCCGGCGTCTCGCGCGATCTCACCCGGCGCGATCGTATCCTCCGCTATTTGGCGCTTGCGGCGCTGGGAACACGCGCGCTTGCCATCAAACGAAAGTCGGACATGGGCGGGAGCGGTGCGCTCCTCACGCGCCTCATCGCCAACCGTCCGCTCGCGAGGCGCGCCATCCGCGCCCTCGACGCCGTGATCACGCCTCGCGGCCGTTTTTCAGCACTGCTCGGCCGCGAGCGGCCGGATATCGTATTTTCAACCGATGTTCAGAATGAGAACGACGTGCGGCTCATCCGCGAGGCGAAGAGGCGGCATATTCCCGTCGTCGGCATGGTGCGCTCCTGGGACAACCTCACCGCCAAGGGGCTCATACGCGTCGTGCCGGACCGTCTTATCGTCCATAACGAAATAATCAAAGGAGAGGCGGTTAAACTCCACGGCATTTCCGAAGATAAAATTTCAGTCGTCGGGATTCCTCATTACGACCGCTATTTGACTGGTCCGGCACACCAGCGCGAGCAATTTTGCGGCCAGCTGAATCTTGACCCGGCTAAGCGTTTCGTCATCTACGCTCCCGTAGGCGACAGGTATTTGAGAGAGAATAAAGTTGATCGTGAAATTATTGATCTGATCGTATCTTTTCTGCCCCCCAGCCACCATCTGATAGTAAGGTTGCCGCCGATGGATAGCGTGGTTCTGGATAACCGGCCTGATTTTCCCAATGTGACGGTTATGCGGCCGGGAAAACAATTGAGCCGCAACAAGGTAATGTTCCGCAATAACGAATTGACCCTCCAAGATGACGAACTTCTTCGTGACATGCTTTTTTACTGTGATCTCGTAGTCAGCGGCCCTTCAACCTTCATCATTGATGCCGCAGTATTTGATAAGCCTATTATTCTCGTCGGTTTTGACGGTGATACCACACCTCCCTATTATGAAAGCATTCGCCGCTACTGGGATTATGACCATATGCGGTCTATTATTTCTTCCGGCGGGGCACGGTTTGCGCGGAGCAAAGAAGAGCTAGCCGCATGGGCCCGACGCTACCTCAACGACGCATCGCTCGATCGTGCCGATCGCAGGCGGATCGCTACAGAGTATTGCTGGCGTTTAGACGGCCAGTCGAGCCAGCGTCTCGTCGATGCGCTTAATCATGTTTGCGGACAGTAGCCTGGAGCCATGATTAAATCGTTACAGCCATTTGTCTGCAGATTGACAAGGCGTGTGAATTGGGCAATCTCAACAAGTTGTCACAAGGGTTAGGGTTTTTGACAGGTAATACTGGGGATTTTCGAACAATTCCAGTGAGGAAACATGGCAAAAAACGTTGAAACAATCCCATTCAGTTTTGGCAGCAATTTTCGCACGCTGGTTAAACACTATGTGGACGACGAGCACATTGCTGAGGCGGAGAAAGCCTTGGCGGAATTTCTCTTGCTCCCGCATTTGCGAGGGAAAACATTTCTTGACATCGGAAGCGGCCACGGCTTTGCTTCATTGGCTGCGTTTCGGCTAGGCGCGGAAAAAATTCTCAGCGTTGATAAAGATCCGGCTTCTGTTGAGTGCACGCAGGAGCTTTGGCGGTTGGCAGGTTCGCCCGTGTCATGGCAGATGCGTCAGGGGTCGGTCCTCGATATAGAATTCGTGAAAAGCCTCGGTACTTTTGATATCGTCCATTCGTGGGGAGTGCTCCACCACACCGGCGCCATGTGGGAGGCGATTCAGAATGCCGCAACGCGAGTGCGGAGCGGGGGATTGCTGCATATCGCTATTTACAACAAGGCTGATGTCTGGGGGATCTATCCAGACGGCCGGTTCGGCACCTCAAGTTTTTGGAGAATCGAGAAAAAAATTTATTCAAGCCTTCCCCTGTTTCTTCAAACGATTATTGATTATGTAGTGGCCGGAATTCTTATCGTGGGATATCTTTTGACGCTGCAAAATCCCATCCGAAAAATTCGCGAGCACAAACGATACCGCGGCATGGTGTGGTTCGTTGACATTAAGGACTGGCTTGGGGGGTATCCTTACGAGGCTGCGACGGTTGAAGAAATTTTTCGTTTCGTGAAAAAACTTGGTTTTACTCTCGAGAATTTGAAGACCAACAATGGCCTCATGAATAACGAGTATCTCTTCCGGAAGTTTTAGAGATTAGACGGCCTTCCATAAATTACCTCGTATTCTTCAATTGAAGACGATCCTTATAACTAGTTTCCATCCCCTTATTTCGAGAAACATTCTCGCCACTGATATTATTCCGCTTCTGCTTCGGGATAAGGATATTTGCATCGTGGTAGTCGCGCCCGAGTACCGGGCTTCTTATTTGGAAAAAGAATTCGGAGGCGGGCGGGTGATCATCAAAGCGGTCCCAGTGGGTGAGAGCGCTCGTTCCCGCTGGAGCCCGCTCTTCCAGCGTTTGAGCCGCGCTATGCTCAATACGGACACCATGCGCCTTAAAGCCCGCGCCAAGCTTAAGCTCGACGGACGGTGGGGGTACTACTTCTTTCTATTCCGGCCACTTATCGCCATTGGCGCAAGCCGCCTCATGCGCTCATTCATCCGTTCACTGGATCGGTGGTTGAGTGATACCTCCTGTTATACCGCAGTCTTTGATGCCTATACGCCGAATCTTGTATTTTCTACTGACGTCCAGAATGAGTACGACCTCCTCGTAATGCGGGAAGCCAAGAGGCGTGGCATCCCAATAGTATCCAAAGTTCGTTCCTGGGATAACTTAACCCAATGGGGACTCATCCGGCACATCCCCGATCAGCTCCTTGTGCCCACGGCAACGGCGCGTGACGAGGCTATTCGTTACCACGATGTCTCGTCTGAGGCCATCACCGTCGTTGGTGTCCCGCACTACGACCCTTACTTCCGCCATGAAGCCGTAAGCCGCGAAGCATTTTTTAAAACCACTGGTCTTAATCCTTCAAAACAGCTCATTATGTACGCCCCAGTGGATGACCGCCGCATGCGGGCCAACGACCTCACCCGCACCTGGATGCAAAACGATCTTGACCGCTATATACTCGAGGTTTTGGCAGCCATGGATGCTAACATTTGGGTACGTTTCTCTCCAAATATCCCGGTGACCATCGGCGATTTCCAAACGCCGCCGCACATGATCTTAGATCGTCCTGGCGTGGAACATGGTTCTGCAGACATCACAAACCAGGATTTGAGCCCGGAGGACGATAAGCGGTTGCGGGACGTACTCCGGTGGTGTGATCTTGTTATTACCGGTCCTTCAACCATTGCTATTGATGCGGCCATTTTTGACAAGCCGGTGATCCTAGTGAATTTCACTCCTACGCCAAGAGACTTTTGGCACGGCATCATTGAGTATCGCTACAACCACATCGTACATCTCGTCTCAAGCGGCGGCGTACGGGTCGTAGAAAGTCGGGCCGAACTCGATCACTGGATTGGTCGCTACCTTCAGGACCCATCGTTGGATCGTGAGGGACGGCGTCGGCTTGTCCGGGAACAGTGCACATATACCGACGGTTGTTCAAGTACGCTCGTAGCCGGTGTGCTCCTCCGGACGTTGACGCCGCATAAGGCATAAGACAGCGGCGTAGCGATTAAACTCATCCATGTTGCCGCAAGAACTTCATAATCGAGCAGAAAAAATTAAAGCCGTCGCGCTTGACGGTGACGGTGTCTTTTTTACCGGCCGCGCGTTTATTCATCCCGAACACGGAGAATACCTGAAAGAACGCAGTCACATTGATGGACAGGGCATCTCGCTCCTCCGAGCTTGCGGCCTGCGCGTGGCGCTGGTAAGCGGGGAGGCCACCGGTTTCCTTGAAGCGGCGGGTAAGAAGTTGAATGCCCTGCCCTCGGTTCGGGATGGGAGATGGCCGCCAGTCGCGGTTTTTACCGGGCCGCAGGGCAAAGACAAAGTCGTCGCCATCGGGAGATGGTTAGAGGAGCTTGGCGTATCCTGGAAAGAATGCGCGGCGATGGGCGATGACGTGTCCGACTTTGAGCTCTTAAAAAAGGCCGGTTTTGCGGCCGTACCCCGGCAGGCCGAGGAAATCGTAAAAAAAATAGCGCATTACGCCACTCCCAGGGAAGGAGGAAACGGAGCAATCCGCGACCTTTGTAATCTTATTCTTGAGGCCAAAGGAATTGACGAAACCACCCTCGAATTCCGCTAGCCCTCTACCACTCCAGCGCTTCTTTGGGGATGAGCGTATCCTCGAGAATATCAATTTGGGCGGTTTTCCCTACAAGCGTCTTGAGATATTTGGGTTTTAAGCCGGTACCCGGGCCTTTTACCGCAAGCATGTGCTCGGCGATGGCAGCGCCCCTCGGGATAAACTCTTTTGCGGCAACGCTCTTTGCGAGTTTCGCCCTGGCTTTGAGCTCGTTTTCGGTTATGCGCTTCAGGCCATCCCCCATAGCCGGGTCTATCGCGACCCGTATATATTTCACCACTCTGCGCAGCCCCTCGGGCTCAAGGGATGACGCGTGATCCGGTCCGGGCATGGCTCGGTCAAGCGTAAAATGTTTTTCAATGACCGCTGCCCCGAGAGCCCGCGCCGCCACCGCTATGGCGATTCCGGTTTCATGCCCCGAGTATCCGACCGGCAGGCCGTATCTATTTTTTAGGACCCCAATCATCCTTAGATTCACTTTGTCCTCGGCGCAGGGATAATCCGAAACGGTGTGCATAAGGATTAAATCCTTATTCCGGGGAAGAATGGTTTCAACCGCTTCGTCAATTTCTTCGAGCGTTGACATACCCGTTGACATAATGATCGGCTTTTTCTTTTCCGCGATGTGTTCGAGCAGGGGGAGGTTAGTGAGATCAGCCGACGCTATTTTATAGGCTGGGGCGCCGAGCAGTTCTAAAAAATCAGCGCTTTTTTTATCCCAGACGCTCGCAAAAAAAATTACGTTCCTGTCCGCGGCAAAGTCTCGCAGTGCTTCCCAGGCATCTTCGCCAAGCTCCAGTTTATTTCTATGTTCGCCGTATGTCGGCGCGAGAGCCGTTGGACTGTCATACGGTTTCTCGAGGGCTGATCGGATCAGGATATCTTCCACGGTTCTCTTTTGGGACTTCACGGCATCCGCGCCGCACTCGGCCGCCGACGCAATCAGCTTCTTAGCAAGTTCCGCGTCTCCGTTGTGGTTGACTCCGATTTCAGCCACGATAAAACAGGGGTGACCGTCGCCTACGGGTTTCCCTCCGATAAAAATGGCTTGGGGCATAGATGCTGCCGTTACTCCGTTTTAATAAACCTGGTATGAATACTTATGATGGCCGACAGTAAAAAAGAAGTAAAGACCCTGGGAGTTATTCCGGCGCGCGGCGGATCCAAGGGCATCCCGCGAAAGAACATTGCCCTGCTTTCCGGAAAACCGCTTATTCATTATACCATCCGGGAAGCGAAACGGTCGCGGCTTTTGGATGCCTTTATCGTTTCCACCGATGACCCCAAGATCGCGGCCGTGGCCCGATCACTCGGCGCCGATGTGCCTTTCCTGCGGCCCAAAAAGTTTGCTCGGGATCGGTCGCCGGACATCGAGTTTCTTGATCACGCCCTCGCCTGGCTCGAGCGGCACCGCGGATGGAGGCCAGATATCGTGGTCAACCTGCGGCCCACCGCACCTCTCCGGACGGCCGATGACATTGACCGGGTGATTTTGCTGATGCGGGAAACGGGGTGCGATTCGGTCCGCACCGTATCCCCGCCGAATCCCCACAATCCTTACAAAATGTGGCTGTTCACGGACGAGAAGCGGGCCGCTATGAAGCCTTTGATCAGGACCGCGCACTACGGAACGCTCGGGACGGATGTGCCGCGCCAGCTTCTGCCGCAGGCGTATTGGCAAAACGGCCTTGTGGATGCGACGCGTTCGAAGTTCATCCGGCGGGGGGTTGTCTACGGTCCAGACGTCCGCGGCGTCATCACCGATCCGCGGCGGGCGGTTGACATTGATGAGCCGAAAGATTTGAAGCGCGCGGAAATTATTATGCGGGAATTGGAACTTTTATGAATCCCGTTAGAAGCCGCGGTCGCAGTACGAGAAATATACACCGAACAATATGAAAAGGAATATTTTAGACTACCAGCATAATAACCAGCAGGCGCTGACCGCGACCTGCTTCTAAACGGGATGAAATTTTTGATTGCCGGAACTGGTTCAATCGGCCGCCGTCATTACAAGAACATTCTTTCGCTCGGCTATCGCGATATTGCGGTTGTGCGCTCTAAGCGGCACACGGACGCGCCTCAGCGTGAGTTTTTCGCCAAATACCGGCCGCAAGTGTTTTATAGTCTTGAAGCGGCGTTGACCGGGAAGCCGGATGCGGTTTTTGTCTGCAATCCGACCAGTTTGCACGTTTCTACTGCTCGTTCCGCGATTCGCGCCGGCAGCCATGTTTTTATAGAAAAACCGATTTCCCATACACGGGCGGGCATTGATGCATTACTTCGTGAAGCCCGCCAGCGCAAGAAAGTAGTATATGTCGGCTATAATTTTCGCCACCACCCGCTTTTGAAAACCGCCAAGCGAATATTGGAGGGAAAAAAACTCGGCACATTGCATTCGGCACGATTTATCACCGGAGAATATCTTCCCGATTGGCATCCGTGGGAAAATTACCGCAAAAGTTATGCGGCGCGAAAGGATTTGGGCGGGGGAGTGGTGCTTACTCAAAGCCATGACCTGGATCTTATTTACTGGCTTCTTGGCAAGCCGCAAAGCGTAGCGGCGGTGGTTCGAACAGGAAAGGAGCTTGGTGCTAATAGCGTAGATCATGTTGCGTCAATGATATTTACAACTGAACACTGCCCAACTGCGTTCTCCCACCTTGATTATCTTGAGCGTTCCCCCACCAAGCACTTCATTATCAGCGGCTCTCGGGGGCGTATTACTTGGGACTACTACGGAAATACATTGCGTCTTATTAAACCGAAAGGAAAGATGCTTCTGTTCAAAACGCCGTCAGGCTTTGAACGGAATCATATGTATGTTGCCGAACTGAATGATTTCATACGCTGCATACGCCAAGGAAAGCAGCCCGCGACAGATGTCGCGGCAGGGAGGGTTATACTGGAGATGGCCCTTCGCGCAAAAGAAGCGAGCGCGAAGCAGCGTATGCTAAAATTTTCGTAGAGGCATATGAAAGCACCGGAAGAAATTTTTTCTGTAAGAGATAAAGCGGTCATAATTACCGGCGGCGCCGGAATGCTCGGCCGGGAGTATGCGGCGTTCCTTTTAGCCGCTGGCGCCCGCGTCGCGCTTTTTGACATCGTTCAAGACCCCAAACTTCCCGAAGGAACGTTTGCACGCTATATGAAAGTTGACATCACCGATCGGGATGCGGTGTTTGCGGCCGTCGCTGACGTGGCGAAGGAGTATGGTCGGGTTGATGTTCTGATAAACAACGCCGCGATGAACCCGGTGCCGGGAAGCCCGGAGTCAAAAGACCAATTTTCTCCCTACGAGGACTACCCCAAGGAACTTTGGGAGAAGGAATTGTCTGCGGGACTCTCCGGCGCGCTTTTTTGCACGCAGGCGGTGATTCCCGCAATGAAGCGGCAGGGCAGCGGTTCAATCATCAATATTTCTTCAACGTACGGGAACGTCGGCCCCGACAACCGTATTTATGGATCCGGGAAATACAAATCAATCGGATATGCCGCGACCAAGGGCGCGGTCCTAAATTTTACCCGCGCCTGGGCCTCGTATCTTCGGGGCACTGGCATCCGGGTGAATACCCTTACCCCCGGCGGCGTTTTTGCCGGACAGTCAACGGAATTCGTGAAGGCATACGAGGAGAAAACAATTTTAGGGAGAATGGCCGACAAGACCGACTACAATGGGGCGATTCTGTTTCTGGCCTCTGACGCTTCGCGCTATATGACCGGAGCAAATCTCGTGGTTGACGGCGGATGGACGGCCTGGTAGCCGCGCCGGCGAAATGGGCCATAAGAGTCTTTAAACTTAAGCCCGCACATGATTTCCTGCAGGCTTTCCACAACTTCCCTCCCGAAATATTTTTTAATTTTATGCGCCGCGGCGCATATCCCGCCGAGCATATCTACGGCGACGGCGGGGCGGGCGAGCGGATAGCTGCGGCGTCGAGAACGGTTGATACTTCTGCCATTCAGAAGCATATTGCGTATGGCTAGCTACGGATTTGCCTTGACTTTAATCGCGATGTATACTATGATTATAACAGTTACCGAGCAGCGTGCTCGGCATTCTCCGCGAAGCGCACAGTTCTCTTTCAAGAAGGAGGGGTGTTTTGGCTCTCCACGAGTTACTTGTGTTGCTTACACGCGTGATGGCGGATGTGAGTCGGGCGGCCGACGCGGCGTATCTGGTAGGGCAAACTCGGGACAATGCCGCATCAGTTCTCTGTATGGGCGCTGAGCTTTTGCGGCAGGATCTGGTTCCGATGTTAGCCGTGCAGAAAGGCGGCGGCAACAGCGGGTACTGCGGGTTCAACTACTGCTTGGACGCGCTCCGAAACCTGGGAGTTCCACCGGAAGCAGTGGCGGCCGTGGAGTTTCCCGAGGAGATGGGGCGCGCCAACACCCTTACCGAGCACATCAGTTTCGCCCGGTTCGCCAAGCAAAGCGGGTGGGGGCAGATTCTCCTCGTCGCCCCGCCCTTCCAGCAGCTTCGCGCGTTCATCAGCGCCGTGACGGCGGCGAGCCGCGAGCACCCGGCTCTCAAGATCTACAATCGCGTCGGCTGGCCTCTGCCATGGAATCAAGTCGCTACCCATTCCCAGGGCAGGCTGACAGAACGGCGAACGGACCTCATTATCGCAGAAGTCGAGCGCATCGGGCGCTACCAGCGTGACGGCCAACCGTACCCGCTGGTCTCGACGGATGCGGCCTTGGAGTATCTTGACCGGCGTGACGACGCATACTAGTGGAGCGGAGAGCGTCCTACCGCGTCCCTTGCCAGCGCCTTGCGGGAATTCGCACGAGCGAATCCAACCCGCAGGGCGCTTTTCTTTTTTCGCGTTTCTACCACATATTTTGCAAAAGTTCGTATGTTCATTGACTCTCAAAGTCCTCTATATTAAAACAGTATAGTGTGCCCCGCAGGGGACCCAGGCAGGGATTAGTGAATTTTTATTGTTTGTCCAGAATACCCCGCAGCTTTGCTGCGCGGAGCTCCATGTTCATTCGCTCTCCTAATCGGGGTTCGGCAAATGACTGAACAACCGGCTCTAACCTAATATGTGGAACGGCAAAACAATTTCTCTGGTGCTGCCAACGTACCGGGAGAAAGATTCCATCCGGCGGGTGCTTGAAGAATTCATCGCAACGTCGTTGCTGGATGAGGTTATTGTGGTGGATAACAATGCCGAAGCGGGGACGCGGGAGGAAATCCAAAAAGTTAAAGGGAATAGTCTTATCACGGTGATTCATGAGAAGCGCCAGGGTTACGGCTATGCCCTGCAGACCGGGCTCCTGGCCGCGAAGGGGGACTGGGTGGTGAGCATTGAACCCGACGGCACCTATAGCGCTCGTGACCTCAAACGCTTTTTCGTTTTCGGCGAGGACTTCCAGGTGGTGCTTGGTTCGCGGACTATTACCAAAACAAAAAATAAGGATTGGGGATTTTGGCGGAGGGAGGTGAATATCCTCTATGGACTCCTCATCCACCTCCTGTTCCATGCCTCGGTGATGACCGAAACAGGATGTACGTATAAGCTCCTGCATAGGGACGTTATACGCCGTTTGGCTCCCCAGTGGCGCGAAACTTCTTCCTATTTTGCAACCGAGCTGTTACTTCTGGTCGTAGCGAATGGTATCAATTTTGTAGAGGTACCGGTCACCTTTAGAGAGCGGATCGGGCCATCCACTGTGGTTACGGGCAATCTACGCCTTTTTAAACTGGGCTGGGTTGGTCTGAGGCAAATTATGAGCGAATGGTTTCACTGGCTGGGTCGTCGAACTCCATCTCGGTAGGACGGTATGTGCGCTATTGCAGGAATTATTGGGAAAAGCGAACGGCGTTTGGTTGAGCGCATGCTCTCCACCCAGAGACACCGCGCTCCCGATGAGCAGGGTGTCTACAGTGACGATCGCATCACCTTGGGCATGGGGCGGCTCAAGATCATTGATCTCCATTCTCCCGGCCTGGCCCCCTACCGGGAAGATCACCTGGTGCTCTCCTACAACGGGGAGATTTATAATTATAGGGAGTTGAAAAGGGAACTTGGCCGGAAGGGCTGGCAGTTTCGCACCGCCTCCGATACCGAGGTATTGATGAAGGCCTGGCGCGAGTGGGGCACCAAGATGTTTGACAGGTTAAACGGCATGTTCGCCTTTGCGCTCTACGATGCGAAGAGAAAAGAACTCATCCTGGCCCGCGACATCGCCGGTGAGAAGCCGCTCTACTATTATCGCCGCGGTCCCCGCTTCGTTTTCAGCTCCGAGGCCAAGGCCATTCCTGAAGCGGTGAACGTACAGCACCGGGAAAATGAATTTTTTGAGGCCTTCCAGCATTGCTTCCTCACTACCCCCTGGAAAGATGTCTTGGAAGTTCCTCCGGCGAGCTACCTCCGCTATAATATCGCGACGCAGGAACTGGCCGTGCGGCCCTACTGGGATTTGACCACGCGGTCAATTAATTTAAAGACCGCCGAAGAGGAACTCGAGCATCTCATCGGCGATGCGATAAAACTGCGAGTCAGGAGCGATGTTCCGGTTGGCCTCTATGCCTCCGGGGGGCTTGATTCTTCGCTCATCGCCGACTACTTTAACTTTGATCATACATTCAATTTCAGCAGTCAAGGCGCAGGGCTCCGTCAAGATTTTTTCCGGAATATTCGGCGCGTACTGTGGCACCTTGATTTTCCCGTCGGCTCGTTTGGTTTTTTTGGCATGTGGAAGCTGGCGCAGGCGGCGGCTAAAAAGGTGAAAGTGGTCGTTTCGGGAGAGGGTGCGGACGAGATATTCGGAGGATACCTGCGCTATATGCCAATCGCCAGCGAATACTATCTGCGCCGGCACGCCCCCTCCTATGCGTATTTATTTAATAAGCATTTCCCCCATCCCGACTACCTCACTTCTTTTGCCAATCTTACCAAGCGCAACGACAATCTGGCGCATGTCAAAGCGCTCCTGAAGCCGTTTTTTGAAAAATTCGAAGATCCGATCAATGCCATGGGCTATGCCGACTTCAAGCTCATTTTCCCGAGTCTCCTGCAAATGGGCGACCGCATGGCCGGGGCCTTCGGGCTTGAAAACCGCTGCCCCTTTCTTGATAAAAGAATAATTGAGTTCGGCTTCAGTCTTCCGCCTGAATACAAGATTAAGCACCTGGAACAAAAGGTTATCCTGCGGCGCGTTGCGGAAAAAAGAGGGCTCACCGCGGTTCTGAAAAAAGAAAAACATGGGCTTGCAATTCCCTATAACAAATGGAACGGTAAAGAGGGGTGGGATAGGTCGGAATATTTCAACTTCTTAAAAAATGAATGGCGCACCGCCTAATAAAATGAAAACTAAAAAGCGAGTGCTCGTCACCGGCGCTTCCGGTTTTATCGCCTCACACGTGGTACCGGCGCTGCTGGCCGCCGGCTATAAGGTTACGGGTATTGACAAGCTGGCACGCACTCTTGCCCGTCATAAGAATTTTCGATTTATCAAGAAAGACATTGCCGCCCTCACATCTCTGGCCGGATACGATTATGTAATTCACCTGGCCTTTGCCACCAATATCCCGAAATCCATCCTTGACCCCGTCGGGACGACCTACAACAACATTGATTTGGGAGTGAAGGTCCTTGAACTTGCCAAACAGGCCGGCGTCAAAAAAGTAATCTACCCTTCAACGGCCTCGCTCTACGGCGCCCAGCCCACGCCGTGGCGCGAGAGCCTGCCGGCGTTCCCCGGGGAGCCGTATTCGCTTCAAAAATACGCCATGGAGCGATTTTGCCGCTATTACGCGGATAACGGACTGCCCACGGTCGTATTCCGCTTGTTCCAGGTATTTGGAGAGAATCAACGCCAGGACACGGCCCTGGCCAAATTTTTCCGGTGCCGGAAAGAGGGACGCCCCATCCCCATCACCCGCACCACGGCCCAAGCGGGATTTAAAAGCGCCCGGCGCGACTGGATTTATGCCGGCGACATCGCCAAGGCTTTTCTGGCGGCGCTCAAAAGCGACCAGGCCGCCACGGGTGAAATCATCAACATCGGCACCGGCCGGACCTACACCATTCGGGAAATCGCCGAGCTCATAAGCGACAAAATAGAATTCATCCCCAAGCGCGGCTTTGAGAGCGACAAGCACCTGGCCGACATCACCAAAGCCAAAAAGCTTCTGGGTTGGTCCCCCAAAACCGATGTCAAAGCCTGGCTGAAAAAGTACGTAAAAACGATCTAAGCGATGATTGCCAAGCGCACCCAGTGCCGGATGTGCGGCTCGCGGGACTTAACGATGTTCCTGGATCTCGGGGATCAGCCGCCGGCAAACCGTTACCTG
>JACQMJ010000006.1:0-4529 GCA_016203665.1 Candidatus Sungiibacteriota bacterium | reverse complement strand
TTTAGGCCAGTGTACGGCCAATCAATATGAGTGACGCCACTATTTTTACAATAGGATTTTTAATTTCTCTGCTTGTCGCCTACGGAGTTTATCTGGAGTACAAAAAGTAGATATCAATCAGATACATTTTAGAGGCAGAAGCGCGCTGCGAGCCCTCGTCTCGTTAGAAACACTTTTTCTAATGGAACTCGCGGCCTCTAACGGGATTCACGATCTTACTTACCAATAGTTGACTATTTTGAAGGGCGAAATGTTGCCGGGAATCTGCCAGATTGCGGTTCTAAATGCGTGAAGCGCGCAGAGCCCTATAGGGGAACTTTTCGGCAATTTCAGGAGTCCTTGTTTTCAACATTCCGCTTGAAGAACTCATGTTTGCTTTTGGACTTGGTTTTCTTTGGTCAAACGTGTATGAGCACATAATTTGGCGCAGAGTGAAGCAAATATAGAAATCCGCGGGCTCACGCCGGCGGTTTTCTTTTTGGGCTGAAAGGCATTATGGGGACAACTGGCTCGTAAACCACTTGGCAGCGGGTCTATACTTTAATTATTGGTCACTCATTAAATTTAGGGCTTCTAAAAGCATGAATCTCATACCCGTCCTAACCGCTGTCTTAGCCATCGGCGCTTCTTTAGTTGCGATTGAGGGTGTAAATCTCGCGAGCGGCGGCGAATTCTACCTGGCGAGTATTGCCCAGCTTGTCCAGGAATCATCCGGAACCACGGCTCCGCCCCCGACCGAGCCGGCACTAATCCGGCCGCCTGAACCTGCGCCGGTTCCTCCGCCTCCAGCCGACGCTCAGCCTTTGCCGCCGCCACCCGACAACACCCGAGAGCCGTTGCCGCCGCCACCAGAGCGGCCAGTCATTCCTTTGGAACCAATTAATCCCGCTCCGCCCCAACCCGTGCAGCCGCCGAGGCAAATGCCTGATCGGCCTTCGGATCAATCCCTGCCGCCTCCCAACCAGCCTCAAGACCAGCCTCCACCTCCGCCGGACCGAGAACAGCGCCGCGAGTTTAACGCTTTTCCTGACGAAGGCGAGGGCGAAGAACAGGAGCCGCAGGAATTTGTTGACCCGCGCGAAATTCAGCAAGCGCTGAAGGACATAAAGCAGATGCGAAACGACATCAAGCGCAATTATCTGCGTCAGCTTAAAAAAATAGCGAGCGAGGCGGATGTAAGCAAGTTGAACGAGATACTTGCCGACCTTGATAAATTCCAAAATATAATCGGCAACCGGAACGCCGATGTGTCCGACATCCGCGACGCTATCCAGGAATTTCGGGACGCGCAGTATTGGGAAATACTTAACGCCATGCGCGCCCGCCTTCAAATCCCGCAGGAAATAAAGCAGATAACCCAGTCCTTGAAGCGGCTGGAGCGGACGGCCAAGACCAAAGCGGTCCAGAATCTCGGCTTCAACATGGAGCGGGTGGGGCAGGCCATTGCCGGGATGAAACAAAACATTGAGGCGGTCCAGAATCACTACAATAACGGGGAATTTGAGGAGGCCCAGGAAGCAATGCAGGAATTCCACCAGGGCTTCAACCCCGGGGATCTGGAAAGCACGATTTTCCGGGTGCGGGATATCAAGAACATGCTCAAGCGCGTAAAGGATACGGGAATACGGGCTGAAGTTGAAAAGGTGCTCCAGGAAGTGATTGATACCTTCAATAACGGCGAGTACCGCGACGCCCGCGAAACGCTGGATGAGTACGCTGATGACCTGCAAAACTTAATCAACAAATATCTCGTGACTACGGGATGGGGGTGGGGGAAGAAAAAGATAAACCGGGAGGAATCCTTTTCGCGGATCCGCAGCTTAGAAGGCCTGATTAAGGCTAAGCTGGAAAAAGAAGGCGCCAGCCTGCCGGGCGAAACAAACTCTGCCAAACAGCAGCCGCGCCAACCCTCCCAAACACCCGCCAACCGCTAAGCCCTCACGGGGCCTCGCATCACTCTGACCGGCGAGCGCCGCAGTGCTTAAGGATTAAAACGCCGCCCGCAATTGCGGGCGGCGTTTTAATCCAGATGAATTTGCAGGGCTTCGCCAACATAGCTCCGGCTTTCCTTTGGCGGGGTGAATAACGGCGCGGAAACTCCGCTATTAGCCGACCCTCCGAGAATCTGACCCGACGGCCGGGCAAGCGTAAGAACTGCCTGCGCCGCAGCCGCGGAAAGGCCAGCGATAACAAGAAGAAAAAGAAACGCCGATAAATCATCGCCTATACCCGTAATGGGGACCTGGCGCAGGGTCACGAAGAACGCCGGACGCGCCTCGCTCCGCAAAACAATTAATGAAGGCGTTACCCCGCTTGGGCCAGGTCCAGTCGGTCCAGGGCCGCCTCCGCCAGGAGGCGAAGGCGGTGCTATAGGCGGAGATGGCGGAGCCGGGGGCGGGGATGGAGGCGGCACAGGAGCTGCGGCAGCGGATAACGGAGCTGGGGGCGGCGGAACCGGCGGCGGCGACAAATCTGACGCGGGCAGCACCGCAGTTACTGGCGGGCTGATATCAGGCGCGGCGGCCGGCGCCGGCTCGGCCGATGAACTAGGTCCGTCTCCGCCGGCGCTGTCACCGCCGGATGGGCCATCGCCGCCGGCGCTGTCGCCGCCTCCGGACCCGTCTCCGCCGGCGCTGTCGCCGCCGGATGGGCCATCGCCGCCGGCGCTGTCAGCATAGATTTTGGCCAAAGGAAGTGCCACCAGCAGCATGATGCCGCTGACGAACAGAATGAACTTGGGCATTTTTGCCAAAACGGAATGTCGCATTGGAGGATTAAAAATTGAAAATTGAAAAGAATGGCGGAGGAGCCGATATATATCGGCTCCTCCGCCGTCAGTCAACCACGAAGTGAAAGTAGGTTACGTCGGCGGTGCGCAACCTCGCCCACAGACTAGTGGGCTGGCCGGCAACATACCGCCCCCCGCACCGGCCGATGGTCTGTGGCCCGCACGTCTTCAAGCTGTATGTCCGGGAGACCGGATCCTCGCGCCCGGGGTAAACGATGACCGGCGTCGTGGACAGGTTGAAGGGCGACCTGACCTCGACGGCAATGGCCGGAGCATTCCACGGCGGGTTCACGGGAATGGCGATGGCGCCGGAGGCAGAATCGCGCCCGCATACTTCGACGGCAATCTCGTTTTTCCCGGACGGCGGAATAGGCCGGGGGACGCCGTTGACGAGGATGGACGGGCCGGCGGCAATTTCTCCGCTGGCGTCAAAGAACTCCAGCACGAAAGGTGCGCACTCCGGGTAGCGTATGACACCGCCCTGCACCGCGAGATCGAGAATCTGGTCTCCGATGTCGCGGCTCTGCCGGCCGCGCCCACCGGATGCGAGCTGGCCGAGAAGCGTTCTGCCGGCCGACGTGCTCCGGCTGTAGCTCCAGACACTGATGACGAACTCCCGGAATCCCTGCGGCTGGGCCGAGGCCGGAGGAACAGCGGTGAGGAGCGCTATAACCAGGGCGGTAACCAGCCGATGATTCATCCCTGCCTCCACTTCAGGTGGATGTTGAGTGAACCCCGTTACAACCTTCTTCCCCGCCCTGAAGGGTGGGGCGTCCGGGTTGTATTGTAACGGAGTGAAAGAACAGACTCTGCCCTTGAACGCACGCGGCGCTACGAAGAGCTACCCACTGTTGAGCGGCCGCTCGACAACGGGTAGCTCCCCACAAACTCCGCGGTAACGATAAACCGGTCATCCAGGCCGCCGAACACATTGCAGGTCGTGAGCACGAGCCGGCGGGCGCTGGAGCGCGTGAGATCGATTACGGCGGCGTCCGTCCGCTTGAGCTCAATTGACTGCACGCGGTACCAGTACTCGCGCCCGCCGTAGTGCAATCGTATGGTGTCTCCGGCGGCCAGTTCCGAGACACGGTTGAAGACTTCAAAATTCTTATTGTTCACGACGGCAAGCCCGGTGGAATGCCCGAAGAGGAACACCGTGCCCGAATCGCCCGGCAGGGCCGAGCCGGGGTAATGCGCCACGCCCCGTAGGAGCGCCATGTTCAGTGCGTCGAGACTGGCGCTCTCCGGAAAGACGATCGGCGCGGCAATGCCGATAGTCGGCACAATGATGCGCGGCCCCGCTCCACCGACGGCGGCTGGACGGATCGGCTCATCCGGTACGTCACCCCCGCTAAGCAGTGTAACGATGCGATCCCCGAGCTCGGATACAGCCGCCGGCGCCACGCCGACGCCGTAGGCCACGGCCAGGAACACCACCGTGAAGGCAAACCATGCGGCCAGAAACTGTCGTGAAAAAACGAAAAGCCGCTGACCCGGGCGAACCCCGCCGCCAATGATACGGGAGTGGAAGCGAGTGAACAGCGCGAAAGAGGCCGAATCCGGCACCGAGTAGAGGTCAAACCTGGAGATGGCCATGTTCGGAAAAAATTCCTTATGCACAAAATCTATAATCTCATGCAGAGCACCGCGGGCGGCTCGCCTCGCCGAAGCTTTGGCGAAGCGCGGGAAGCCCGCTGGTGAAAGCAAGCCCGGAGCGAGCCGAAGGCGAGCGGAGGAGATT
>JACQMJ010000007.1:0-36998 GCA_016203665.1 Candidatus Sungiibacteriota bacterium | reverse complement strand
TTATAATATATTTCTGCAACACTGCCATTCACGCAATAAAAGACTGCTCCTTCAGTAAAACTAAACACCAAAGGAGATGCTCATGGAAGCCAAGCTTCCGTTCGGTCGGTTCTACGATGCATACGGAGCTTCGATGGACGCAGCCCTCGAAGCCAAGATCAATGACATCGAACCGTGGCTCAAGGGCGGACTCGTCGTCGATCGCGGTTGCGGTACGGGTGCGCTCGCGAGGTACCTCGCAACGAAGGGTCACAAGATCGTGGGCGTCGATCTCTCGGATTCACTCTGGAAGGACGAGCCCGGTGCGATTCACGCCGACATCATGGATCCGGTCTTCGCCGACGGATTCGTGAACCACGTCATCTTGAGCTCCGTGATGCACGAGGTTTACTCGTATCACGGCTGCTCGCGCGCGGCCGCGGTCGTGTGCCTCGCTAACTCCGCGCGGGAGTTGAAGTCGGGCGGCTCCATCATCATCCGCGACATCTGGTCGCCGGAGGAAGACGGGACAACACTCGAACTCGAGTTCGATCTCGAGACCTACCAGCGCTTCTGTAACTTCGAGAGCCGGTGGCCGGAATCGAAGGGACCCGTCACGGTCATGCATCAAACCGCGACGCGCCGCGGCACTCTTCCGGTGCGCGTGGCGGTAGAGTTCCTCGCAAAGAAGGACTATACCCAGCATTGGGATCTCGAGCTTCGCGAGGTCTACACCGCGCTTCCGATTTCGTTTTATCGCGAGGTTGCGGGCGTTCTCGGTCTCACCGTGCGGGAGGCGAAGCCGATTCGCAACGATTGGATCATCGAGAACCGATGGTCGAAGGGCGTTCGCGGTGAACTCCCGCCGTACACCAATCAGCTCATCGTTTTCGAGAAGTAGCGATGAATGCTCGTTACGCACCCCACCAAAACAACGGTCGGGGTGCTTTTCTTTTCAAAAGACCTCATAATTTAGTAGGTCGAAGAGTACGAAAATGAGATACGAAAAATACCCGTTCTTATGTCCCAATTATCCCATCTACTTCCAGAACCATGAAAATGACCCTGACCAAGACCCCCGCCTTCGCTTCCGCCGCTGCTAAAGCTATGCGGACAAGAAAGCTTCGGGCGGGCAGACCTCGCTAAGGAGAGGGGAGCCGTCTTCAAAAACGCCCTAACGGCCTTGCCTTGAAAGGTTCTCATCAGAGGCGGGCAGGCGCAACCGTGGCTGCCAGCGGCGCTCGTGGCCGGCGATGCATACCGCATAACTCCTCCGGCGCTTTTTTTTCTTCGCTGCTTCGTTATAGAGTAAAGGACATGTCTGGTAAGAGCGTCTTGGCTGCGCTTGCCGCCGCGGTAATCATCGCCATAGCCGGCGCCTATTACTTTTTTGATTATCGGAATAAAACCGCGGAAGTTGACCGCCCCGGACAAAATGCAACGGCCCAAGAAAAATCTATGGACCAAGATCTCAAGATCGAAACCTTGAAAGAGGGGACTGGCGCAGGCGCAAAATCCGGCGATACCCTGGCCGTCCACTATACGGGCACGCTTGATGATGGCCGCAAATTTGACTCCAGCCTGGATCGCGGCGCGCCTTTCTCCTTCCGCCTTGGAGATGGCATGGTTATCCGCGGCTGGGATCAGGGCCTCCTCGGCATGAAGATAGGGGAGAAGCGCCGCCTTACCATTCCGCCCGAGCTTGGCTATGGCTCGGCTGGCGCCGGAGACGTCATCCCGCCGAACGCCACGCTCATCTTTGAGGTGGAGATGCTCGGCATCAATTAAATCCTTTGGCCGACGCGCATCACAAACTGCCGCCAGTGCACAGTGGTATAATTTGGCATGAAACCTCGAACCGTCGGTTTTCTCCAAGCGGCCGGCATCGCCGCCTACGTCGCACTCTTCGCGACGCTTGCCTATCAAATGCGGACCCTGACAGAGGCGCGCGCCGTTGCCATCCATCCGATCGCCGGCATCACGCTTTTTCTCCTTGCCTTCGTCATCTCGGCGCTCATTTCAAGCTCCACTGTTCTGGCGTATCCGGCCTACCTTTTCTTTGGCGGCCACAGGATAGAAGCGCTAAAAATTATTTTCTGGAGCGCGGTGGGGCTGGTTTTTTTCTTCATCCTCGCGGTATTGGCCGCGCTCGCCATCGGGCTCAGTGCGCTCTTCGCTTAAAACCAAAAACCGCCGCGGACTGTGAATATCTCAAGGCTTGTTACCTTGGATATGGTATATACTGAACAATATGAATATAGGAGGAGGGGTACTGGCAGGGAATAAGTCGCGCCTCATTGCCGCCCTGGTACTCGCCGCAGCACTCGCTGCGGCAGGAATTTGGTACTGGCAGCGGCGCTCCGTAAAGCCCCCGGAAGTGCCGGCCCAGACCATCGGCGGAGAAATTTATGAGAAAGCCCAAAATCCGCTGAAAGACGAACTGCCCGAAACCAATCCTTTCAAGACTGAAGCGAACCCTTTTAAAAATACCGAGACAAATCCTTTTATCGGAACTTATGAAAACCCATTTGATTAGCCTCAAGCCGGCGCATGCCGCTGGCGCAATTTTGCTCGCCGCGGCCATGCTGTTTGCCGCCGGGACAGCCGGCGCCGCCAGCGCTTTTGTTTCGCTGAAAAAAGATTCCAATGGCCTTTTCACGCTCACCATCAATGACGGCGACGGCATCAAATCTTTCTCGCTTGTGCCATCCGGTAAAGGGCCCTACGGCGGCGAGATCGCCAAGTGCCCGCGAGTGTTCCAGAATACGAACGTCCTATTCGCGGACCCGGCCGACTTCACGCCGGTCATGGCGGCAAGCATTACCGACTGCTCTGGCAACACCGATGAGCTGGAAATCCCGCCGCCCGAAGACGGGGCTACGAGATCAAAGCGGCTCAAGCCGCCGGCACCGCCGCCGGCTCCGGAAGAGAAAGCGTCAGAGAGCGAAGCTGCAGCCGAGACGCCAACTTCTCGACCGGCAAAAAGCGAAGCTGAAGCCGAGGCAGTCAAGGCTGAATTAAAATACCCCATTGCCGAGCTTGGAAACTGCGGCAGTGAAGTCTCCTGCCGCGCTTACTGCGAAGAGCTGGCCAACATTAAAACATGCATCGCCTATGCCGAATCGCACCGCCTTATTACGGCCGAGGAGGCAGCCGAGGGCCGCCGCTTTGCCGAAGCCGGCGGCAGGGGGCCGGGCGGATGCACCAGCCGCGAGAGCTGTGCGGCCTATTGCGAGGACATCACGCGCATTGACGAGTGCCTGGAATTTGCCGAGAAGAACGGGTTCCTTTCTGGAAAAGAGCTTGAAGAAGCGCAGGCCGTGGCCAAAGTGCGGCGCGAAGGCGTTCAATTCCCCGGCGGCTGCACCACGAAGGCGCAATGCGAAACTTATTGCCAGCAGTCGGGCAACATGGAAGAGTGCCTGGCCTTTGCCGAACGATCCGGCCTGATACCGCCGGAAGAGCTGGCTCAAGCCAAAAAAATGCTGCCGCTTATAAAGGAAGGCAAAACGCCGGGCGGATGCACCAGAAAAGAAAGCTGTGAGGCCTACTGCCAGCAGCCGGGGAACATGCGCGAATGCCTGGCCTTTGCCGAATCAAACGGCTTAATACCGCCGGAGGAGCTTGAACAGGCCAAAAAATTCCTCCCGCTGATGGAGCGCGGCGAGACGCCGGGCGGGTGCCGTTCAAAAGAGCAATGTGAAGCCTACTGCGGCGGGGAGGGACACCTTGAGGAATGCCTTGACTTCGGCGAACGCAGCGGCTTTATTTCAAAAGAAGATGCCGAACTCGCGCGTAAAACCGGAGGCGCTGGCCCGGGCGGATGCCGTTCCAAGGAGCAGTGCGAGGCCTATTGCGGCGACCCGGAGCATGTTGAGGATTGCGTTTCCTTTGCCGAGCGAACCGGCCTCATTTCATCCGAGGACGCCGAGATGGCGCGCCAGGCCGGCGGCTCGGGTCCGGGCGGATGCCGTTCCAGGGACGAATGCGAGGAATTTTGCAAAGATCCAGCCAACAGCGAGGAGTGCGTTCAATTTTCCGTTAAATCCGGGCAGATAAATCCGGAAGAAGCTGGTTTTGCCAAAACTTTAAACTGCCGCTCGCGCGAGGAATGCATGGCTCTTTGCCAGCAGCCGGAAAACGCCGAGAAATGCGCCGCGCTCGCCGGCCCGCCCGGAGGTCCGGACCACGGCGGTCCGCCGCCTGGATTTGACGGCGAAGGGAAGCCCGGAAGCATCCGTGAAGAAATCCAGCGTCAGTTTGAAGAGGAGGCCCTCCGACGGCGCCAGCTCCCGGAAGGGAAGGAAGGGCAAATACCCGAAGAGTTCAGGCGCCAATTTGAAGGACAAGTACCGTTCCCGGGCGGAGGCGCTACGGAAGGACAATTCCCCGGTGGCGGGGCAACGGACAGCCAATTCCCCGGCGGAGCCGATGCCGATCGCATCCGTCAGGAGTTCCAGCAGCAAAACCGGCAGCAGATAGACGCCGAAATCCAGAAGCAAATTGAGGCCGAAACCCAGCGCCGAATGCAAGAGGAGACCGAACGCCTCCGCAATCTGACTCCCGAAGGAAGCTACCCATTGCCTCCAGAAACGGCTTATCCCTCCGCGATCCCGCCGTCCGCAGATGAAGAGATCAAGCGCTGCACCGAGAGCGGCGGCTCGTGGAATGGAACGGCTTGCATCCTGCCATCGGCGCCGACAAGCTCGCGCCCCGGCGGCATCCAGGAAAATGCCGCAAACGCGCTTCAGAGTTTTACGCGGTTCCTAAAAGGCAGGCGGTAGATACAGAAAACCGCCGGCTCACGCCGGCGGTTTTCTGTCAGAGAATATAAATCAACAAGCCAAAGGACTGCTTTGCCGCCGCGCGGGATTCCCGCGCGGCGGTGTTGCTTACATTGAGTCCGCCGTGCTAGCGTCACAGCGGAAGGAGAATGCCATGACTGAAGCCTGGCGTCATCGCTCATTCACACAACAGGAGTTCATCCGGGGGCTCGCCCACGAAGCTCATGAATGGGCCGAGGGAGCCGGGGACGCGGACGCGGATTACGAGCGCGCCATCATCCAGCTTCTCATAGCGCTGCTGGATGTCGCAGGGAGGATGAGTCTCGCAGAAGAACCACTGGAACTACCGCTCCTTAACCCGTCTCTGCCTGTCGTGGGTTTCGTCAACCGCATCGTGGAATTCGCACGAGTGCCGTCCGAACAGCTCTATCTCGTCCATCAGCTCTTCGCGGAGCTCGTGAAGTCGTTCGCATCATGGGCCCAGCGCGACTACCTGCGCGACCAGATCGAGCGGCCAATGGAAGTCTTCGGCGCATCCTCGGCCATGACAGAAATTGAAGAATAAGGAGGCGTAATGCTCTTCGACGGCCTGTACTGCCTCATGGTCCAGCAGGTCTCGCTGAACGACCGGATGCGAAACGTTCTTCTCGCCGCGGCCACCGAAATGATGCGTCAGCAGGGAGAGAAAGGCGCGGGGCGGCGGCGGGTGAAAGACGACGACATCGAGGGCCTCCTCGAGACGCAGTTCCGAATTTCCTGCCTCGGCCCCCTCGCTGGTATTGAATTCCGCGCCGAGGTGGAAACAGATCTCGGGAAAGGGAAGGTCAAGTTCATCGTTGACGCCCTTCTCACTGACGATCTCAAACGGGGCCAATGGGTGGACGTGACCGACCATCTCCGGAAAGCGGAAGCCGCGGTCAACAACTGATCGCCATCGGCGGGCGCGTGCCCGCCCTTTTCTTTTGCCGCGCATCACTGGCCTACCCGCGCTTCGCCAAAGCTTCGGCGAGGCGAGCCGGCCGTGGTGCTATCGCCCTTCGCGTCCTGCGGCGTATTCCTACCGCTCGCTTCGCTCGGGCGCGCCGCAGTCCGCGGTCTATATAATCTCCTCCGCTTCGTCCCGCCTGCGGCGGGATTTCGCTCCGGGCTGGCATTCATCCGCCGGCTCATGCCGGCGGTTTTCTGCCGGGAATATAAAACGCTATCCGTACAATGAAAATTAAAGAACTCCCTAAAGCCGAATGGCCAAAAGAGAAACTCGAGAAGTACGGCCCCGAGCGGGGAACTTATACTGACACTTCAACCATAAAACCCATCGCATTGCCGCCGTTCCTGTACCTCGGTTTTCTCGCCCTCCTAAATTTTGCGTACAAAACTTAGCCGGCCAAGCATCCGACATCACTCCGAACTACCGGCTAATTCGCGCGAATAGGAGAACAGGCACCGCGGGGACTGCCGGCTTTGTTGCTATTTTCCCGCATTCATGCTAACTTTGGTGTCTATGCGGACACGGGACTACGAACGGGAACGAAATGAGCTCGCCACGCCGATTTTGGTTTTTCTCGAATCCTATAATCAAAAACTCCCCGCCGGCTTTCCGCGGGCGTCGGTCGCGGCGCTGAAGCAGTTCCAGACCGCGTATCCGACACTTTTCAAGCATGGCGATGCTTGGTCCATTGATAAGCATAGGAAGCGCCTGATGGATTGGCTGGCCTCGCATCGCGACCAGCCATAATCGCCGGAAAGAACACCCGCAGGCAAGAGGGAGGAAAACATTGGTCATTGCCGGATGGATCATCGGCGGCATGCTCGTGGCTGTCGGGACGGTCTGGGCGCTCCTTGCCGGGTTATTTCATAAACTCTCCACAGAGGAAGCGCGAGCGATGGTCCGGCACGGAAAACTTTGGAATGAGCCAGAATATATGCGGACGTTCCGGGTAATCCGTGCTTTGGGCGACGCCGCCGATGCTAATAAGCAGGTAAACATCGGGATCATCATCGTCTGCGTCGGCGTCGGCCTGCTGCTGGCGCTTATCGCTCGCGGCCTCGCATTCGGGACCTGGTTTAACTGAACTGAACCGGGTCTTTCTTTTCAGAAAAGACAAACGTGAGTGCGAGCCCGGTTGTAAACCCCGTTACAACCCGGCCTAAAGGCCGGGTTGTAACGGGGTGAAACTTCAAACGATAGGCCAGCGGGCACAGAGCTTTTGCGGTAGCATGGTAGTATGCCAGACAGAACCGAAACCATTGTTTTTGGCGGGGGCTGTTTCTGGTGCACCGAGGCGGTATTTTTGGGCCTGAAGGGCGTGATACGGGTAACGCCCGGATATGCCGGCGGCCATACGGAAAATCCGACGCATGAGCAAGTGTCAACGGGTCGCACCGGACACGCCGAGGTCATTGGGATCGAATACGACCCCATGCTCATCCCGTTCCGCAAACTCCTTGAGGTCTTTTTCATGGCCCATGACCCGACGACGGTGAACCGCCAAGGAGCGGATGTAGGGGAGCAGTACCGTTCAATCATCTTATATACGGACGAAAGACAAAGGCTGAACGCCGAAAGTTTTATCGCCGAGCTCACCGCGGCGAAAAAATTTCCAAACCCCATTGTCACCGCGATAAAGCCGTTGGAGCGCTTCTGGCCGGCCGAAGAGTATCACCGTGATTACTACACCCGCAACCCTGACGCGCCCTATTCGCAGGCCGTTATCACGCCCAAGATGCAAAAAGCAAGACAACAATTCCCAGAACTTTTGCCGCCGAACGATTGACGGAAGACCGCAAACGGTATTGACTTAAACCCGTATGCAAAACGACTTCTATGGGCTTGGAATTGCACCCGCGCTGATGCAGATCCTCCAGCGGCTGCATTTTAAAACGCCCACGCCGATCCAGGCCCAGGCCATTCCCATTGCCGTGGAGGGCAAGGACCTCGTTGGCATTGCCCAGACCGGCACGGGCAAGACCCTGGCCTTTGGCGTGCCTATGATCCAGCGCCTGGCGCAAATCAAAGGACAGGGGCTGGTGGTGCTGCCGACGCGGGAGCTGGCGCTCCAGGTGGACGAGGTACTGCGCAAAATCGGGCACGGCCTGGGCCTGCGCACGGCCGTTCTTATTGGCGGCCTCTCACTGGCGCCGCAGATAGAGGCGCTAAAGAAAAATCCGCATATCATCATTGCCACTCCCGGCCGCCTCATTGACCACTTAAGCCAGAAGACCGTGCGCCTGGACTCCGTAAAAATAGTAGTCCTGGACGAGGCCGACCGGATGCTGGATATGGGGTTCATGCCGCAGATCCAGCGGATCATCGCCGCTCTGCCGCGCGAGCGCCAGACCATGCTCTTCTCGGCAACCATGCCTGTGGAAATCATGGAAGTGGCTTCGCGTTACATGAAACTGCCCATCCGCATTGAGATCGCGCCGACCGGCACCACGGTCGAACGCGTAACGCAGGAGCTTTTCATTGTCCCACGCGAGCATAAATCCAAGCTCCTAGCCAAGGTCCTCCAAAACCATTCCGGCTCCACGCTGATCTTCACGCGTACCAAGCACGGCGCCAAGCGCCTCCAGCGCCAAATACGCGCCCTGGATATTCACGCCGCCGAAATACATTCCAACCGCTCGCTGGCCCAGCGCCGCGAGGCGCTGGAGGGATTTAAATCCGGGAAATACCGCGTGCTCGTCGCCACGGACATTGCCTCGCGCGGCATTGATGTCGTAGGCATAGAGCTCGTTTTGAATTACGACCTGCCATCAACTTCAGAAGATTATGTGCACCGCATCGGCCGCACCGCCCGCGCCGGGGCTGGAGGGCACGCCATCACCTTTGCCATGCCCGAGGAGCGGAGTGAGGTCCGCGCCATTGAACGCTTGATCCGAAAACCCCTGCCGGTATCACAGCTGCCCGACCTCCCGGAGATTGCGGCCCCGGCTTTTCCGCCGCCGCTTCGCCCCAAGCATGCCCGCAGGCATTTCAGCCGCCGGCGGTGGTGATGCGACGAGCCGACGTTCTGCTAATAATTAGAGCACGGCCAACGGATGTAATGTTCCGTGTGCGCAACTCCTTTTGACAGCGACAGAGGAAAGCCTACGCTGAAAGGAGAAGATCTTATATTCCAGCAACTTCCAGCGACCAGCCAGCCGCTCCCGGGGAGGGGATGGATGAGAACACCGCGTACGCTCGCTGTTCTCCTGCTCGTCGTTCTTGCACTCACAGCGGCGGCGCCGGCCGAGGCCTACCATTGGTACTATGGCCACCCTCTCTGGGGGTGGGGCTGGTGGCCGCACGCCGTCGGGCCGCTCTACCCTCCGGAGGTGTATGTTTCGCCGCAGATCGTGATACAGTCCGCGCCCCAGACCTACGGCCAGCGCCCCGCGGCCGAGCCAACCCGCGAGATCGTCTGGTACTGGTGCAACAGCCCGCAGGGGTTCTACCCCTATGTGCGGGAGTGTGCGGGGAACGCCTGGCTGAAGGTACTGCCGGAGACCGCGCCGCCGCAGCAGCGATAACTCTCGGAAGGAAAGGAGGACCCCATGATGTCACGCCAGTGGGCACGGCTGCCCGTGCCCCCGCTCCTCGCGATCTTTCTCCTCACCGGCTGCGCCACCTACGGCCCGGTCGGACCGACTGCGCCTGTGTTCATTGGCAGCGGCAAGACCCAGGCGCAGTTCAACCAGGATGACGAGAATTGCCGTCGGCTGGCCACTGCCCGCGCCGGCGATCCGGCCATGGTGCAGGAGAAACAGGCCGCAACCACGGTTATCGGCACGTTACTCGGTGCCGCAGCAGGCGCTGCCCTCGGCGGCGCTGTCGGCGGCGGCAAGGGAGCCGGAATAGGCGCGGCCGCAGGCGGGGGAGCTGGACTCTTTGGCGGCCTCGGCGCCGGCACGCACCAGGCGCAGGCCGACGCAAGCCGCATCCAGCAGCGCTGGAATGTGGAGTTCCAAAGCTGCATGTACGCCGCCGGGCATCTGGTTCCGGGCGCGCCGGCGCCGGCGGCACAGCCTGCTCCGGCTTACGTTCCTCCGCCTCCGCCGCCGCCTCCGCCGACCCAGCCAACCGGAGCTACGGCGCCGCCGGCCGCGGCCACATCCTGCAAGCCGAGCGGCAAGTACGTGAAGACGCCGCAGGGCTTCATGCCGCTCTGCGAGTAGCGGTCCCGCAAAGGACACGGGTAGCATCTGTACGACCACGATGCTGCCCGATTTTTTTTACGCCGCAAACCTGTTATCATAGAGACCTACGGCCTTCCCGCGCTTCGCCAAAGCTTCGGCGAGGCGAGCCGGCCGTGGTGCTCTGCAAGAGATTATAAGAACTGTGCTTAATCGAAATACATACGCGAGCGTATCGGGTGTTATATTTTCGGCGATCGCCCTGCTGCATGCCCTGCGGATCATCTATGGCTGGCCCGCCCTGATCGGCGGCTGGACCGTGCCGATGTGGGTGAGTTGGACAGCGCTCATCATTTCGGGCTATCTTGCGTTCTCGGTCTATCGGTTAAAACGCTAGCCGCGACGGTATTTTCGTGCGGCGAGTTTGACAGAATCGCCATTTTTTGCTATAGATACCCACGACCCGGCCGGGGTCCTTGCAGCGGCCGCGGTCATTGAGTTCCTCCAAGGGAAGGCCTTGGACACGGCAACCGGAGAGGAGCAGAAGCGATGAGCTTGAAGCGGATCCTCGTTGTTGACGACACGCCAGAGGTCCTGGCTGCCATTGAAGAGCTTGTGCGGTCGAGCGGCTACGAGACGCTGACGGCCATTGATGGCGAAACCGCGCGCCAGCGGCTTGCCGCCGAGAACACCATCGGCCTCGTCATCACCGACTATCAAATGCCGGGCATGAACGGTATCGAGCTCATCGGCCACGTGAGGCGCAATTATCCGGATGTGAAAGCTCTCCTTGTTACCGGGGATAACTCCCCGGAGACCAACGCCCGCGCACTGGCCGCCGGAGCGGACGCGGTGTTCCTTAAACCCGTTTCGTGGGACGATATCGGCCCTAAGATCGCCGAACTCCTGTCCTGATCCGGGCCGGTTCGAACGGGTGTCGCTCCCAGTGATGCCCGTTTTTCTTTTGGCAAGATTATGCTACGCTCGCAAAAATCCAAACTATCCATCTGGGGGTGGAGCCATGTGGCGAGTTCTCGCAGTACTGGCGTTCCTGTTAATTTTCACCGCGGTGCCTGGGGCGATGGCGGGGGAGGGGAACGCGCCGGAGCTTACCTTCCACCCGCCGGCGAACACCAGTCCGCGGTTCCAGCAGTTCTTTACGGAATACCGGAGCATGGTCCGGAGCTGGTGGGAGCACGGCGGCGAACGCGCCGCCCGGGGCCGCTGGCACGTCACCGCAGAGGAAAAGGCGGCAGGACCGGGCTCTGGACCGCCACACTTCACCATCAGCGTAGCCATGGAACAGGACGGCCTTTCACAGCTCCGCGTGCTCACGTTCGAGGCGCGCCCGCTCGGCGAAAAGGAGCTCTTCCTCGCCAGCCACGCGGCCTACGATGCCACGCTCGGGGCGATCTTAGGTGAATATCAGGGTCACCGCGTGTGGAAGGGTCTTACGCCGGGTGAGGCGGTGTTCCGTCGGCTCGAGCCGCTGCCCATCCGGGCCGCGGCTTTTTTCTATCCCCGCCGTTTGCTACGATACCGGCAAACCGTAATCCTTAATGCCATGATGGATCCATATCAAAAAATGGCGGCGGCGGCCGTATTCATCATCATCGGCCTTGCCGGAGGATTCTGGCTCGGCCGCACTGCCGGACTGCCAACAGAACAGAGTTTAAGCCGAACTACGCCAGCGCCGTCGGCAAGCCTGGAAATCCCGCCGCCGAGCACTGGCAGCATGCTCGCCGGCGCAAACGCCATTGCGGTCAATGACCAGCCGCCCGGGCTCACGGTAGTTGTCAGTCTTGTCGCGCTCGAGCGGGACGGCTGGATGGTCATCCATGAGAGCGATGGCGGCGGGCCCGGCCGCATCCTCGGCGCCAAGCGCTTTGACGCCGGCCAGGGCAGCGGCACGGCGGAGCTCCTCCGGCCGACCGAGGAGGGGAGAGTGTATTTCGCCATGCTCCACGCCGACGACGGCGACCGCCAGTTTAACCATATCAAGGACCTGCCGCTTGAGGACCCGCAGGGGAACGTAATCCTCATACGCTTCGTGGCGACAAAAACCTCCTCTATACAGTAGGAAGGGGGAATTTGTGATTGCATAATTTCGCCCGCCGTGCTAGGAAGCGAATAGCCAAATCTCTCGAGTTCTACGGAAAGGAGGCAGCGGATGGCGTACCATCCCGTATCCCGATTCCGTTCCAAGCTGCACAGGAACCGGTGCGGCTTCGTTCGAACCCTCGCCGCATTGGCCGGAACGCGGGTGGAACAGCGGACAGCCCACCGGCTTGTCATCGCCATCCTTATCCTGGCCACGGTAACGGCGATCATCCTACTCGCCGCGGGCGGCGCTGGCGCGGACATCCGGGTCGAACCCGCACCAGACACCCCCCGTACTCCGGTTCCCGACGCTCCTCCGACACCTCCACCGCACTCCGTGGCCGGACTGCGCGAGCGCGCGCTCGCCTACCAGGCCACCTTTGCCCGCGGGGATGTGGAGACGCTTTGGCTATTCCTGGATGCGGCTTCCCGCGCGACCATGGAGCGGAGCACCCTTACGCTGCAGTTCCTGCAGCTCTTCGCTCGAGGCGTACGCTTCAGCGGCCTGGCCAGCGCCGTTGTCGAGGCCACCGCCGAAGGACGGATGTTCGGGGTTACCTTTGCGGCAGTCCCGGCCAGATTGGGGGACAAAACGGCCGTCTGCTACGTTTCAATATGGTCCTGGGAACGGCCAACGCCTTGGGAACCAGAGGACTGGTACGTAATCATACATCTGCTCCGGCCAGGCCAGTGCCCGCCAGGGCCGGACGCCGAGGTTCCAAACCCCGGCGTTTTATATTTTATATTCTCTATTATCTATTTCCCGCTACGCCGGCTCCTGCGGTGGGGGTGGAACAGATGCCGCCCTAGCAGATTCCGGCGCCGGAATTTTTTTCGCGCTGGCCGTGAGCACGGTGAACTCGCGGATGAGCGTTCTCGCCTCGGCGATGGCGGAACGCGCCTCCGGCGGGATCGCCGGCAGAAGTGTCTTCAGACGTTTACTATCGACTACGAGGATCTCCGGCCACTTGCCAAGCGGTTCGAGTACGGCACGCACCTTATCAAAATCGTAGCCGAAGCGCTTCTGGACCGTGCGGGCGATGTAGCCGTCCTCGCCAAAGAGGCGGTCATACCCCTGGGCTTCCATATAGGCGCGAATCTGCAATTTCAGCTCGTCCAGGCGCGCCTGGTGCGCCTCGCGGGCCTTCAGGAGCGAAAAGTACTCTTTGATGGCGGCGTCAATTTCTTCCTGGCTCTTGATTCCGGCTTCCTGCTTCCGGTAGAGGTGGCGCCAGGCCGGGCAGATTGGCTGGTACGGACAGACGGCGCAGTACGGGCCGGGGATCGGCTCGAAGCGTTCGCCCGACGCGAGCTTGCCCTGAATCTCCGAAATGGCGCCGAGTACCTCGCGGGCCGTCTCGGCCGCTGATGCGGCCGTGCGGCGCGTGGAGAGCTTCTCGCTGTGCTTCAGGAAATAGAGCGAGAGGGTAACATCCTCTGGTTCCAGGTGCGGCCAGCGCTTTTGCAATCCCAGGGCGTAGATGGACATCTGGAGGTCAGCGTCCACCGCGGCCTGCGAAGGCAGGCGGCGGTTGGTCTTATAATCAATCACCTCATAACCCGTCGCGGTCTTATCAATGCGGTCAATGCGGCCGGCCAGCACGTGCGTTTCGCGCCGCCGCGTATCCTCCATGAGAACTTCAAAATGGGATTCCAGATCAACAACCGAGAAGTTCCAGGGCGCGTTTCGGGCGTAAAAATTTTTCAGCATGCGCTCGCCGGAGGCGAGATAGAGATCTTTTTCCTCGGGCGAGGCGTCAAATTGATCCGGCGGAGGGAAGTTATTGCGGAAAAAATCCAGCACCTGATCCAGAGTGGGGAAGAGGGGATCGGCCGAAAACATATAGCGCAGGGTCCTATGCACGTGCGTGCCGAAGATGGCGGCTTTGGGTTTTGACGCCGGGATGCGGTCAATGACCTGAAACTTGAATTTCTGCGTGCAGAGCTTATAGGTTTCCAGCGCCGAGTAGGATGTGCGCATTGTGGATTTCCCAGGTTGAATTGCCCTGATTGTAGGGTAGGGTGGGGGCAAAGACAACGGAGGGGGTGAGCTCCAATGGCGCTTACACGGCTAACAGCGGGGGAACGCCGCCGGATTGCGCAAAGAGGTGGTAGCCCGCCCGGCCGAGTTCTCCTCCCGGCCGCGACCCACAAGAAGCGCGAACGACTGACGCTCGTCAACGCAGCCATCGCCGCAGCGATCGCCCTTGGCCTATGGGCGCTCCTCGGGCGGTTCGGCTCGGTATCCGGAGGGTGGCTCTGGTACCGACTCGCCGAAGTGCTCCTTCCGCCAGTCTGACGGCGGGCAAGCTCTTGATCCAGGGCCGGGGTGCATCCCCGGCCTTTCTCTTTGCCGGCGGCGCAATGAAACTTTTTCTCCGGAGATGCCGTCTTAAATGAAAGTGAACCCCGTTACAGCCCGACCTAAAGGCCGGGGTTTCCAATGGGGCAGTGGGATTCGCCCTTCCTCCCCGCCCTAAAGGGTGGGGCGTCCGGATTGTAACGGGGTGAAAAGGTTAGCACCCGGAGAGAGCGAGGTGATTGATCAGTGGAGCCCAACGGCTTGCCGGGGAGAGTAACCGGCGTGGCAGAGCAAGAGGATACAGAGCAAGGGGACGAAGAACTCGAGCCTAAATACCCGAAGATAGCCTGTAAGTCCTGCGACCCCACCCTCGGCGCGCGCCTGTACCTCATCGGCCGCCTGGAGCATCCGGAGGACTTCTGGCGAGCGCGGAGCTACTGGCGCCACCTCCAGGAGATGCATACCCTGCCATGTGCCTGGGTTGCAGCGCACATCCCTGCCTACCTGCGGCTCCAGCTGCCGCCGGACGAAGACGAGCGGACGCTCCTGCATATCGGTGAATGCAAGGAGTGCCATACCGCGCTCCTCGGCCTGATCGCTTACATCCGCCAGAACCAGCAATTGTTCACGGAGCTCGTAGCGCCAGTGGAGTAACCCCCTGGCGCTCTTTTTAATGCCGACGTATCAGATCAAAGCTACCGCTTATTATGAGGTATGGAGCCATTGGGTTGGGGATAAGGGTGTTGCACGAATATCCTATTGTTCGCATAATTATACTTAAGCGACTTTAAGAGACACCCGATGCTAAAACCAAGCGCCCAACCTATCCCCCGCCATGCTGCTGATTTTCTAGACTGGCTGGATGTGGAACGCGGTTTATCTTCTAAATCCCAAGAAAACTACTCACGCTTTCTTAATAAATTTCTAGAATGGCTTAAATTGAAAAATTTGGAGCATCTAAAACCCCATGAACTCTCTCCCGACCACATTTGGAACTACCGCGTTTTCCTGGCGCGGCAGTACCTTCCGCGTACTAAACAGCCTCTCAAAAAATCCACCCAAAATTACTATTTGATAGCTCTGCGGTCCCTGCTCAACTATTTTTCGCACCGCGACATTTTATCGCTCCCCGCGGAAAAAGTAACCCTTGCGCGGGACAAAGCCGAGCGCCAAGTCCGCTTTCTTCTCCTGGACCAGCTGGAAAAGCTTTTCGCCGCACCGGACATTCATACGCCGCAAGGCGTCCGGGATCGCGCCATGTTGGAAACTCTTTTTTCGACCGGGATGCGCGTCGCGGAACTTGTATCCCTGAATCGAAATCAGCTTAGACTCCGCGCCGGAACAAGAGATTTCGAGCTCGGGATCATCGGCAAGGGACAGCGAGTCCGTACTGTTTACTTTTCGGAGCGGGCACTGGAATGGCTCCGGCGGTACTTGGCAGCGCGTACTGACCAGGAAAAGGCGCTTTTTATAAACTTCCGCGGCCCGCGCCATGCGCCGCGGCGGCTGACCGTGCGATCCGTTGAGAAAATGATAAAGCGCTATGCCATCCTCGCCGGCCTCCCGCCCAACACCACGCCGCACGTCATGCGGCACAGCTTTGCCACGGATCTGCTGAACCAGGGCGTGGATTTAAGAACTATTCAAGAATTCCTTGGACATAAAAGCATTGCCGCGACGCAAATCTACGCCCACGTCACGAGTAAAAAACTCCGGGAAATCCATAAAAAGTTTCACGGCAAAAACGCATAGTAAAACCGTACCACCATTGAAAGGAGGTTATGGGAAAGGAGGTTATGCGACCGGCTACGGTCAAAATTTAACGATCGGAAGTTTTTGACCTGCCCGGGCGGCTCGCCAAAAATAGATCATGCGGCGGTCGCATGCCTAGCGGCTCGTTATGAACTCTACGAGCCCCTCCCCTGCTTCCAACCGCATGATTTTATCAATGTAGGGCGTAGTAAGAGCGATGCCCTCGCGATCGGCCGTGGTGGCACCCTTAGTCGTCGCAAAGATGAGGCCGACGACTTCGCCCGACGGTGTGAAGAGCGCGGTGCCGGAGCTCCCCTGCTGGAGCGCAATGCCGCCCTTGGAATCATAGGCCTCGGCCGTTGCCGCATTGCCGTCAACGTCCACGTAGTCGTCCACGCGGAGGCTTGAGAAAACGAGATTTGAATGCTGGGTCGTGGAAATGCTCTCCAGAAACTCGCTCGGATAGCCGAGAGTGAGGAGTGTTATACCCCGCTCGACAAAGCCGACGGCAATGGGCGCGAAACGAAATGATTCGGTCGGCTCAATAAGCCGCAGGAACGCGACATCGCGCTGCGACACGGCGGTGTCCGCTATTTTCAGCGAAGTATCGGCAATGAAGACGATCTCGAGCTTGGCGAACTCACTGGCTGGATTTTCGTGGCGGGCGCGGCAGTTTTCGGCGCCGCTCGCGCGGACGATCTCGGCCACGTGGGCGTTCGTGAGCACGAGGCCGCGCTCGTTCACGATGACACCCGATGCGGCAAAAATCTCCCGCTGGGTCCGGCAGAAAACCTGAACCACGGCGCCGGCGTAGCGCTCGTAAAACTGCTGGTTCGTCAGACTTGGAGATGGCGGCGGAGGGAGCTCGACGGCCGCCGGAACCGGCGGCGACTGGGGCGGCGGAGATGCTTTTGGCGCGTGCGGTGGTTTGGGCTTTGCCGGCGGAGGCGAAGGCGCGGGCGGCGGAACCGGGCGCGCTGGAATGGGAGATTCGATGCCCCGCACCTCGGCTGTCGGCGTCGGTTCGCGGATAATCGGCCCTTGACGCGCATAGAGCGTCACCTTGGCGGCGATAACGGCAGCGGCGAGGAGGAGCAGGGTTTGGAAAAAGGCGCGCATGACTTTGGCGGACGTTTGAAGACTAGAAAAAGTCTAGCGGATTCAGATAGCCGCCGAATGGCGAAAGCGGCAGGGTCATGGTGCGTCCGCAGACGCGGCTGACGAGCTGGCCCACGCTCACGGCCTGGCGCGCGAAGACGGAAAGGTGGAGGTGCGGACCGGTGGCGTAGCCGGTCTTACCGGAATAGCCGATGAGCTCCCCGCGGTTCACGCCGTCGCCCGCGCCGACCTTGATGAGCGAGAGGTGGGCCGAGAGGGTGGCGAGGCCGTTATCATGGTCAATGAGGATCCAGCGCCCGTAGGAGGCGCGACGGCATCCCAGGTCCGTATCCCCTACCGCCCGCACCACTCCCCGCTCCGCGGCAAAAATCGGCGTCCCGACCGCGGCGCGGAGATCAATGCCGTTATGCCCTTTGCCGCTGTAGGCGCCGGAGCGGGCAAAGGAGGTGTTGCCGAAGTATTGAGTGATGAAAATGGGATTCGGCAGCGGCCAGCCGAGGATCCCCTGCCCCGGCGCGGGCAGAGCCGAACGGTCAAAATCGGGTTTCAGGCCGGACTCGAGTGAATTGATCTCCTGCTGCAGCGCGTCGCGCTTGCGCTCAACCTCGGCCAGGAGCTGTTGATAGCGCCGCTCCTGGTTCTTAGTCTCGGCGAGAAGCTGGGCGCGCTCGCGGCGCTGCTGATCTTGGAGCTGTCTCTGGTCAGCGAGATCCTCGGCCAACGCTGAAAGCTCGAGGCGTTTTGACTCGGCCGTAGTTTTACGGTCTTTCAGCTCCTGGCGCGTGCTGCGAAGCTCGGCCAGTAACGCGAGGAGGTCGCGCTGGACGCCGCGGAGCGCATCGAGTGATGAGAAGAACGCAGAAAGCGTTTCGTTCTTCATGAGGACCTCGAGCGGCGTTTCACGCTCGCCCGCGGCGAGCGTGGTGACGAGAATGCCGAGCCGCTCGCGCTGGGCTTCGATGGACGTTTCCTTCTCCCGGATGCCGGCGGCCAGCTCGCGGATCTCGAGATTGGTGCGGCTGATCTTGGCGCTGGTGAGACGGATGTCAGTATCAAGCTTCTTAATGGCGCGCTCGTACGCGGCAACTTGCGAGGCGAGGGTGTCGGCGGCACGGCCGATTTCATCGAGCGCGGCGCGGTGCTTCGCCGCCTCGGCCTCCAGGCGCTTTATTTCCTGGTTTTTATCATCTATTTGATCGCGGATATCCCCTCCCCCATTTTCTGCCGGCCCCAGCGTCTGGGCTTCGCTCTTCAGTGGCTCCGCGAATGATGCGACAAAAAGCAGTGCTCCCAGAGGGAGCAGCGCTGATAATACAATAGATGAAAACGAACCTTTCATTGGTGCGCTCTATGGTATCAGGGCCGGCTTATTTTTTTGAGGGCTTTCTGCACTCGCGAACGCGTGGCCTCACTGCCAAGGACGGCCATGATATCGAACGGCCCGGGTGAAGCTCGTTTTCCGGTCAGAGCGACGCGAAGCGGCCAAAGGACTTTTCCTTTATCCCCTGCTCCTATGGCTTCAAGGAACCGGTGCTCCAACTCTTTGGGAGTAAATGAGTTTTCAGGAACGTCCTCAATGATTTTTTGCGCCTGCTCCAGCGATTCTTGTATCTCTTTATCGCTCATATCCTTCCAACGCAGGAGCGATGTTTCGTAGTCAGGATCTTCTCCTAAGTAAGAGGCCCGTTCGGGAAGCTCGGATAATTTGGCCAGACGCGGCTGTTCAAGTAAAAGAGCCGATGCGATCTTTTCATCGGAGAATTCCGGGAGAAATGATCTTGCGAGCGGTACGAGTTCGTCTACCGTTTTCTTTCGGATGTATTCGCCATTCATCCAATCAAGCTTTTCGCGGTTGAACACGGCTCCGGATTTTTGTACGTCCGAAATGTCAAAGGCCTCGACAAGTTCATTGAGCGAGAAAATTTCGCGGTCATGCCCCGGGTTCCATCCCAGCAAGGCCATAAAATTTACCAGGGCTTCCGGCAGATAGCCGTCTTGCCGGAATTCGCGCACGGAAGCAGCGCCGTGGCGCTTGGAGAGCTTGGTACGGTCGGAGCCGAGGATGAGCGGCAGATGGGCAAAGACCGGAAGCGTAAATCCAAGGGCCTCGGCAATAAGCATCTGTTTCGGGGTATTTGAAATGTGTTCTTCGCCGCGGATGACATGGGATATTTCCATGTCATGGTCATCTGCGGCTACCGCGAAATTATAAAGCGGCGTTTCGAAATTTTTCGCAATTGAGAAATCGCCTAGGAGATCGGACCGAAATGATATCGGCCCGCGGATAAGGTCGTCGAATTCCAGCATACGGCCGGGCGGTGTTTTGAATCTGATAATACCGTTTTTATTATCGGCCGGCGCAGAATTATCGCGATAGGAGCAGATATGAACAGGATTTTTGCCCGAGGCCATGAGGTCTTTCTTTTCTTTTTCGAGTTCTTCTTCCGTATGAGGGCAATAATAAGCATGTCCCGAGCTGATCAGGCGCTCGAGGTAAGGGCGATAGGCGCCAATCCGCTCGGTTTGGCGATAGGGCCCATAAGGGCCGTTTTCCTCGGGGCTTTCATCGGCATGGATGCCCAGCCAGCGGAAGCTCTCGAAAATATCTATTTCATACTCCGGATCGGAACGCTCAAGATCCGTATCCTCGATGCGGAGCACGTATTTCCCGCCGTGCTTTCTCGCGAAGAGGTAGTTAAAGAGAGCGCTCCTCGCGCCGCCGACATGGAGCGGACCGGTTGGACTGGGGGCAAAACGGGTTCTTACTGTTGGTGAAGACATCCTTATATCCGTATTAACCAGTAATCCGTAAAGCTAATGCAAACCGAGTGAAAGGAGCTCGCGGGCGATGGTGCGGGCCGCGTCGGGCTTGGCAAAAGACTTTGCCGCCTCGGTCATGCGCGCTCTCCGGGCCGGATCGGCTATGAGCGTATGGATTTCATGGGCCAGCACGGAAGGCGTCAGGTTATCCTCTTCAATGACGATGGCCGCACCCGTTCGGGCGTACTCGTAGGCATTGGCGCGCTGGTGGTCCTGGGCCGCGATCTTGATGGGGACCAGGATGGCCGGCTTGCCGGCCGCGGCGATTTCAAAGATGGCCGTTCCCCCGGCGCGGGCCACGATCATGTCGGCCAGGAAATAGGCCGAGCGCATCTGATCTTCATCCAGGAACGGCACCAGGTGGTAGTAGGCCGCCTCGCTCCGCTCAACAAGCGGCATGGTTTCGAGGCGCAAATCTTCATAGCGTTCTGGGCCGGCCTGATGGATGACCTCGTACCTGGCTAGGAGATCGCGCAGGACCTCAACGAGCGTCCGGTTGACGATGGCCGCACCCTGCGAGCCGCCCATAGCGAAGATGACGGGCCGCCCGGAAAAGACGCCGAACACCTCCTCGGCCTCGCCGCGGCTGCCGCCGCTGATGCGGCTCCGTATGGGTACGCCGGTGAGCGCGGTGCGCTCGGCCGGAAAGTATTCGGCCGCACCGGCAAAGGAGATGGCGACGCGCCTGGCCCACTGCCCGGCCCAGCGGTTGACCTGCCCGGGCCGAGCGTCGGACTCGTGCACCATAACCGGGATGCGGTAGATTCGCGCCGCGAGCGCCAAAGGGAAGCTCCCGAAACCGCCCTTGCAAAAAAGGGCGTCGGGCATGACCGCGAACATCTTCCAGAGCGCCTCGCATATGCCGAAAGCGATCTTGAAGACATCGGTGAAATTCCAAAGCGAAAAGTAGCGGCGCAACTTGCCGGCCCGGATGCGGCTCGAGATGATTTGTTCCGCCTCGGCCAGCTCGGCCGGCAGGAGCTCCGGGCCGAAGTAATACAGCTCAAGATCAAGGATGCGCTCCTCCTCGGCGATGCGCCGTATCTCGCGGGCCACGGCGATGATGGGAGTGATGTGACCGCCTGTCCCGCCGCCGGTAAAGGCTATGCGCATGGCGTAAAGCAGGGCAAAAGGGAAAAGGGAAAAGGCAAAGGTAGGGTTGCTCCGGCGTTGCGCCGGAGCTTCCTAACTTTTACCTTTTGACCTTTCGCCTTTAACCTCGGCATCTAGGTGTGTTTCGACACATTGAGCATAATACCAACCACCCCGAGCGTTGCGACGAGCGCCGTGCCGCCGTAGGAGATAAAGGGCAGTGGAATGCCCGTCAGCGGCATGAGCCCAGTGATGGCCGCCATGTTGATGAACGCCTGGAGCGCGATCAGCGAGGCTATGCCGGCCACCAGAAGCTTTCCAAAGAAGTCCGGCGCCCGGCGGGCCACGGCCATCGCGCGCAGGAAGAAGATGAGGAAAGCACAGGCCAGCGCAATCCCCCCCAGAAACCCGAACTCCTCGACTATGATAGCAAAGACGGAGTCCCCGATAGGCTCGGGCAGGTAGTTGAACTTCTGGATGGACTGCCCGAAGCCGCGGCCCCAGAAGCCGCCCGAACCTATAGCGATCAGGGCCTGCGAGATGTGGTAGCCGATGCCCTGCGGATCGAGATCGGGCTTTAAAAAGACGAGCAGGCGCGCCACGCGGTAGGGCGCCACGCTCACGATGGCCGCAAGCGCGACAACGGCGAGCGCGGCGAGTGAGGCGAGCTGCGAGGCGCGCCCGCCGCCGAGGAAATAAAGGATGGCCGCCGCGCCGGCGGTGACGATGAGCGTGCCGATGTCGGGCTGCAGTACCAAGAGCGCGCCGACGATGCTGATGATCAGGAGGAACGGCACGAAGGCCGTGGCAAAGCCCTTGGGCCGCGTCTTCCTCCGGTCAAGCCAGCTCGCCAGGTACAGTATAAGCGATACCTTAAGGATCTCCGAGGGCTGAATGGAAAGCGGCCCGATGTCGAGCCAGCGCCTGGCGCCGCCGAACTCAAGGCCGAGCGCGGGGATAAAAACAGCGGCCACAAGGAACATGGATAGCCCCAGCAACGGCAGGGAGAACTTTCTCCAGAGCTTATATGGAATGGCTTGGCAGACGAAGAGCGCGCCCAGACCCGCGAGCGCCGCGATACCGTGGCGCAGCACGTAGTAGTAGGGCGTACCGAAGTTCTTCTGGGAGATAACAACCGAAGCCGAGGATAGGATTAACAGGCCCGCGACGGTGAGGGCGAGGGTAATTGCGAGGAGCGGATAATCCACGCGGCGGCGCATAGCGTCATTGTAGCAGGAAAATAAAAGGCGGGAGACCGCTGCGGCCTCCCGCACCTGGCTACCCGCTCCTCTCCTCACTGAAGCGCCATCAAGAGAATGATGATCGACCAGATGGCGCCTCCGACGGCGAGGCCCCGAAAAACTCCCGCGCCGACTTTCGACGGGTTTTTCACATGATTGCGCATCCCGTCACCTCCCCGCGCCGTTCGGTCGCTGCATCGTGAAGAATGGCGACATCACGATGATGATTAGCCCGATGGCGAGTACCGTGACGGCAGTACCCGCAAGCAACTCCGCGATGTTTGCGAGGATGACTGCCGTCATGGTCGACCTCCCCCTCCAGAGCCGGTTTCTTTACGGAGGATAGCACACGGCTAACGAATTGTCCAATCACCGGAGATGCCGTACTGCCTGCACGAATTGTTCGCCGCGATCAAATTCATGCTTGAAAA
This sequence comes from Candidatus Sungiibacteriota bacterium, assembly GCA_016203665.1. Lineage (GTDB taxonomy): Bacteria > Patescibacteriota > Minisyncoccia > Sungbacterales > SURF-37 > JACQMJ01. The sequence goes on along the minus strand of JACQMJ010000007.1, from coordinate 14,263 downwards.
GCCCGAAGCTCGCCGCCCCCGGCGAGAGCAGCACCGTGCCGGCGGGCTTGGCGGCGCGGTAGGCCATCCTCACCGCCTCGGGCATTGTACGCGCCCGCAGAGTTGCGATACTTAAATACTGTACAGTATTTAAGTATCGCTGGCGGAGGGAAAATCGGAGTGCAGTTATCATTTTCCGCGTGGCGCTGCCGGGGAGGAATACCACTGCCGCGGCGTGCCGCGCGAGCGTCTCCGCGAAATCCCCTGCCGGCAAGCCCTTGTCATAGCCCCCGGCGATCACGACCAGCCGTCCGCGGCCGATGCGGCGCTTGGTCGCGATGACCGCCGCTTCGGCGGCGCGCGGGTTCGTGGCCGTAGTGTCGTTGATAAACTCGACCCCGCCGGCTCTTCGCACGAGCTGCATGCGGCTCGGCACGCCGCGGAAGCGCTTAAGTACATCGCCAATGGCGCGCTCCCCCACCCCGAGGTGCCGGCTGACCGCCACGGCGAGCGCGATATTGGAAAGATGAAAATTCGGAATGCGCACCGATAACGCATCACGATAGCGGCGGAGCGCGCGCCGAGCTTGAACCCGGATGACCTTGCCGGGCGCAGATTGCGCCAGGCGCCCAAGCTGCGGATCCCGATCCGGTATGAAAAGCACGCCGTTCCGCTTTTGGAACTTGAAAACATTCGCCTTGGAGCGAATGTAAGCCGCCATAGATGGATAGCGGTTCAGGTGATCGGGAAAGATGCTCGTGATAACGGCAACCGACGGGCTCATTTTCCGGCGCTTCAGCGCATCCAGCTGAAAACTGGAAAGTTCGAGAACGACGATGTCCCTTTTCCGCACCTGCGGCAGGAAGGCGAGCATTGATTTCCTGATATTGCCGCCGACCCATATGCGCCTCTTCCGTTCACGCGCTAAAAATTGCCCCAATAGCCAGGTAGTCGTAGACTTTCCCTTCGTGCCGGTGATGCCGATGATCGGCGCCGGGCACGTAAGAAAAAAAATCTCCACATCCGATAGCACCGACATACCCGCCCGTTCGGCAATTTTCAAAAACTTCGAATTTACCGGCACCCCCGGGCCCTGAATAACGAAGTCCGCGTTCCGGAAGTCAGCCGGACGGTGGCCGCCGAGACGGTAGGTGATGTTTTTGAATCGCCGCAGTTTTGCGACCGACGGCGCAAGTTCGCGCCGGCTCTTGAGATCAGTGACGACAACGCGGCTTCCTAATTTCGCGAAAAACTGCACAGTACCAATGCCTCCGCCATGGAGTCCTAACCCCATTACTAAAACATTTTTGCCTTTGAATTCTGAAAGCTTCACTTAGCTGGCCCGCTTTTACACTTTCTTCAGCACCCGGCCGCCGGCAACACCGGTGAGCTGACCCGACTCGACGGCCGCCACGCCGTTCACGATGACGGTTTCAATGCCGGCCGAGTGCACATAGGGGTTCTGGTAGGTGGAGCGGTCGCGAACCTCACCCGGGTCAAAGACGACGATATCAGCTGCGAACTTCGGAGCAATGCGGCCGCGACCGGTAAATCCGATAAGCTCGGCTGGAAAAGCCGTGATCTTTCGTATTCCCTCCTCCCAGGAAACAACCTCCTTTTCGCGCACGAACTTATGCAGGAAGTGCGGGAAGCAACCGGTTGATCGCGGATGGACGAGCGCCCCCAAGCGCGCGAGCTCAGCCGTTACCCCGCTGCCGTCCGAGGCAATAACGCCTAAGGGATGCGAAATGCCCGCTGCGATATTCCTGAAAGAAAGGGTTTTGCCGAAAATGGTGGCGCGCCCCCCGGAGGCCGCAATGAGATTGAGCACGGTCTCTTCAGGGCTTGTTCCGGCCCGCGCCGCGGCCTCGGCGATGGTTCGGCCGTTTAGGCCGGGGGCGGCCCCGCTCGCGATAATGTAGCGCTCATAGTGAAGCGTCATACGCTTCAGCTCCTCCACGAGCGCCGCGCGGCTTGCCGGATCAGCCATGCGCCGGGCGAGCTCATCAAACCCGCCCTCGCGTGCCCACCGCGGCAATAACAGATAGATGAATGAACCGGTCCGCTGGTAGGGCGAAATATCAAAATGTATCGGCGTGCCGTTCTCGCTGGCATGCTCCATCATGTCGAGCGCGCGCCGGAAGAGCGGCCACGCTTTGCGGCCGACGGCTTTGAAGTGCGAAACAATGGCATGCGCCCCGGATTCCCGCGCTAACTGCATAATCTCGTTCACGGCCGGCACCAGATCCCGCCCTTCATTGCGCAGGTGCGCTTTCACTACGCCGCCGGCTCCGGCAACAACTCTCCCGAACGCGGCGATCTCCTCCGGCGCGGCCGAGGCCTCATGGCCGTACACCAAACCTAGGGACAGTCCGAAGCCGCCATCGCGCAGGCCCTGGCTGATGAGCAAGGAAAGCTGCGCCAGTTCCTCGGCGGCAAGGGGCCGGGACTCGCCCTTGGTAATGCCGCGGCGGAGCGTGCCGTGCCCCATGAGCGTCCCTACATTCAGGCCCAGGGGGCGCTTGGAAAGCTCAGCGAGGTAGTCGCGCACGGTGAGCCAGTTGATGTTGATTTCAGCGCCGGTACTCCACTTGCGGAAAGACGCCGCCGCCTCCCGCGAGGCAAGCGGCGCCAGGGATGAGCCGCAATTGCCGACGAGGATAGAAGTTACACCCTGCGTCAGAAGGAAATCCTGATCGGAGTTCAAAAAGAGCGAACCCGAAGTATCGCTGTGGCTCGTGATGTCCACGAATCCCGGGCAAACGAATTTGCCGGCTGCGGAAATAGTTTTCTTGGCCTCCGCGCCCTCAAGCGCGGGATTGCCCACGGCCGCGATAACGCCGTCGGAAATGCCAATGTCGCCTCGGATTCGCGGCTGGCCCGAGCCGTCAAGAATAGTGCCGTCCCGGATGAGCGTATCGAACTTCATGCTTTTTTACCGTAGCATTGCCGCCCCTATCTTCCAACGAGCGCAACCACCATGCCTATGATCGCAAATACAATACTAATCACCCAGAAGCGCATGGTCACTTTGTAGGACGGCCAGCCGATGGCCTCAAAATGGTGGTGCAGCGGGGCGACGCGGAACACTTTTTTCCCGCGCCAGCGTTTGGAGAGGAGCTGAATGATCACTGAACCTGCTTCCACGGCCGGGACAAAGGCGATGATGGGCAATACGATGACAGAGTTGGTGAGGAAGGCGATGACCGTTAACGTCGTCGTCAGGCCGAGGATGCCGGTCTCGCCCATGTAGAAGCGGGCCGGCGGAATGTTGAACCACAAAAAGGCGAGGAGCGCGCCCAGGAGCACGGCCGAGAAAGCCGCCAGGTCAACCTGCCCCCGAAAGAAGGCAATGCCGCCGTAGGCCGCGAAAATGGCCGCAAATACGCCTCCGGCCAGCCCGTCCAGGCCGTCGGTGACGGCGGTTGAGAACGTCGCGAGCATAGTGACGACGAAGAGCGGGATAAACCAGAGGCCGATGACAACATCGCCGAGCCCAGGAATATAGAGAGCACTCTCCTCAAGGCGGTAGTAAAACCAATAGGCGCCCATGAGCGCGATCAACACGATCACCGATGCGCGGACGCGGAACTTCAGGCCGCCAGCAATGTAGGTGCCGCGCTGGTAGATTTGGAGAAGGTCGTCAATCAGACCGAGGAGTGATGCCGTCACGAGCGTGAAGAGCGGCAGCCACGTCTGGTTGCGCGACAGGAAATTCAGCTTGTCCAAAATGGGACTAACGGTAAGCCGGGCGGCCAGCCAAAAGCTGCAGATGATGACGAGCGTCGTGACCCATATCAAAAGACCGCCCATGCGGGGTGTCGAAACCTCGCGCTCTTTGTGGAGTTGGGCGAAGATCGGCGTGCCGTGGCCGTCAGGGGCGCGCGTACGCACGGCTTTACGCCACATCTTGTATTTATAGAGAACATTAGTTAGAAGCGGCGTCCAGGCAATGGCGAAAAAGAAGGCCACGGCCGAGAGGCCGAAGACTTTGAAAACGTTCAGAATAAGATCCGTGCCAACCGGCATACTAGGGCGATCCTATCACGAAATTCCCTTCGAGCCACCGGATGGATGATGATCCGTCCCCGAAGCGATCGCTCGAGCGGAGAAGCACAATGGCGAAGAGTTCGCCGCGGGAGAGCTGGTAGAGGATGAGGAGCGCGCCCTTGGCCTCATCCTCATAGCCGGTCTTGGAACCGTAAAGCGCCGGGTATTCGTAGAGGAGCGGATTCGTATTAACCAGCTCATAACGCCCGCCGCTGATGGAAAAAATGAACGTCTCGGACATCCGCGAGAACGTCCAGAGCTCGGGGCGTTCGGCGGTGATGGCCGCTACTAGGCGCACGATATCCGCCGCTGTCGAGTAATTTGCGGCATCGTCAAAACCGGCCGGATTGGCAAAATGGGTGTCCGCCATACCCAATGCCCGCACCCGTTCGTTCATGAGGCCGACAAAAAAATTGATGCGCTCTTTAAATTCTGCGAGTTCGGCGCGCCGAGCCAGCGCAACATGCTCGGCCACGGCGTAGGCGGCATCATTATCCGAGGAGATGAGGAGCATTTTCTCCACATCCTCGGCCCTAAATCGCTCCCCCGCCGCCGCGGCGCTCCGTTTGGAATCGGCATCGCCGACACCTTTGGCGGCCGCGGAGAATACCACTTCTCTAAGGGGCTCGGACTCCTCGGCGAGCACGAGCGCCGTCATGAGTTTGGTCAAGCTGGCAATGGGCAGGCGCACATCGGCGTTCTTCTGGTAGAGCACCTCGCCGGTGCGGAGCCGGGTGATGAATACGGCCTCGGCCGTGACCTCAAGCGGCTTTTCGTCCCGCCGGATGAGGCGCGGGGCTGGAGGCGCGGAAGGTTCGGCCTGGAGCGTCGGCTTCGTAGCAAACCAGCCCATGCCGACGAGCACGGCACCGAGGGCGATGGAAAGTATTGCGGGGCGGAGCCAGGACATCTATGACTGCCTGCCGGCGGGCGACTCGGCGGGCGGGATCTCAATTTCCTTTTTTCTGAACTCCTCGTACTGCGGCAGTTCCTCGAGCTTCGTAAGTCCGAGGTGCTTCAGAAAGTCTGCGGAAACGCGGTAAAGATAGGAACGCCGATCAGCCGGGTTTTCCTCGCGGGTCACGAGCCCGCGGATCAATAGGTTACGCAGGGTAAAAGACGAGTCCACGCCGCGGATATACTCAACCTGGATGCGACTCATGGGCCCTTTGTAGGCAACAATGGAAAGTACCTCAAGGCTCGCCCGGGAAAGGTCCTCGGAAAGTTCGCTTGTCACGAATTTTTCCACCATTGGCTTTACCGCGGGATTGGTCGCAAACTGCCACTCCTCGCCATTCTCCACGAGCACGATCCCCCGCTCGCGGTATTCGGCCGCAAGTTCGCGGAGCGCCGATTTAACCTCCGCTTTTTTGGCGCCGGTGATCTTGGCCAGGCGCGAAATAGCCAGGGGCTCGCCCTGGATGAAGAGGATGCCCTCGATTGTCGCTTTTAAATTCATACCGATCACTTACACTTAAATACTATATAGTATTTAAGTCCTAGGATAGGAGAGAGATTTCCGGAGCTCTTTATAAAGCTTTGTCTTATGGTCGAAGTCATCAATGACATCCAGCAGCTTGGCTCGCTGCCGTTCCGTCGCTATCCGAGAAATTTCTTGCATCAATAGCTGCGGCCAGAAGTAGAGTGGATACTTTCGCTGAAGCGGAGTATGAATGCGGGTCACTTCTCCGCCCGCGCGCTTGACTCGCGCGTGGAGAAGCCGAAAACCTTCCCCGGCCTGCTGCAGCCAGGCGCTTACGCGGGCGATCGTCGGTGCACTAACTTTCATGTGCCTTCTAATTTCGTCGTAGGTTTTGTCCTCAATCAGCAGCGTCGCGATTTTGAGTCGCTTGGCGATCATTTCGAGTTCCTGGCGGGAAACAAGATCGCCGAACACTTTCGCTACCTCCTCTGTACCACGCACCATGCCGAGGCCCCGGAAGAACTCAAATAGCAATTGATCCCGTTCTTTTCTGGATAGTTTCTCTGCAAACTTTGCCATATACTTAATACTACAATACTATATAGTATTTTAGTACAGAGTGTAGTTCACTATCGCTGCCAAGCCCAAAAAAATTTACGATCCTTCAGCCACCGCTGAATAGACTTCTTTAACGCATACGGTAATACTCTCTTTCTGGCGAGTTTGGCAACTTCTATCCAATGAAATTCAATATGACGTAGGGGCGTTGTGGCATCGTGCCGATTGATTTTTACGAGGGAGACCACGTTGAGTTCATGGCGTTTCTTTCTGCCGTCCTTCCAGATGTTCTCCACTACGCCGATCACTTTTTGGCTTCTCACGGAAGCGCGTAGCTCTTCGCGTAACTCTCTAGTTAGAGCGCGTCGTACGCTCTCGCCGCTTTCCACATGCCCGCCCGGCAGAAAGTAGAATGAGAAATCCTTAAGCCAGCATAGGAGAATCTTCCCGCGGTGGAGTATTACAGCCCGAACAAGGATTTCAAAATTTCTCCGCCGCATGCATTAGGCTGCTCTCCTTATTTTGATGTCCCCGAAGCGGTGCTGCTGTTCGACCGTGACGAACTTCTGCTTGGCGAGCTCAAGGAGCGCCAAGAACGAAATGATGACCTCTATCTTCTCACGGGCCCCGGAAACGATTTCCGAGAAAGCGCGCTCAACGCGCTCCTGCAGAAAGGCCTGTAGTTCCTGGATTTTCTCCTCAAGCGAAATGATTTTCCGGATTTTTTCCTCCGCGAGCTTCTCTATCTTCGGCAGCACGGCCAGGACGCCCGAAAAAGCTTCGGCCAGCATGGCGATGCTAAAGCGCTTGGGCGGGTAGAATAACGGCGCCGTTCCGGCGTAGGCCTCGCGGGAAAAGGACTTCGGCCCGCCCTTGGCCATACGGCCGAGTTCAACCGCAAGCGATTTGAAACGCTGGTACTCGGCCAGGCGCCGCTCAAGCTCGGCAATGGATTCCTCCTCTTCAGGACTCGCCGCAAACTGCGGCAGTAAGCTTCGCGATTTGATCAAGAGGAGCTGTGCGGCAACGACGAGGAACTCGGCGAGCACTTCCTGACCCGCCCAAGTTTCGCTCTCTTTAATTTGGGCGAGCTGGTCGGCCTCGCCCGCGGCCAGCCCACCCGGCAGGCGGGTCTGTAGTGCCTTCAGGTAGCCAATGAAGTCATCCGTGACCTTGGCCAGCGAAATCTCGTTGATGGAAAGCTTCTCCTGCTGGATGAGCTCAAGCAGGAGGTCGAGCGGACCTTCGAATTTTTCCTGCTTGACCTGGTACGCCATTTCGCTAACGCCATTTTTTATCTCGCTGCTTCCTATCCACAAACCATCGATCCTCCCGATTGAACCACCAGTTATCTGGATGGATGCGCATGAGCTCCTTCCCGACCTTCCTACCGATGGGGGTTTTCAACCGCTTCCAAGCGATCTCGGCCCAGGTACGCGCTTTCGTATTACCCCTAACCTCTTCTTCGCGAAGGGTCGCAACCCACTCAAGTTGGTCGGCATCTTTAGCGAGCTTCGCTATAAGTGTTTTCTTTTCCTCAAACTCTTTATAGTTGCGGCGGATATCAGCGCCGAATGGTACACTCCTGGCGATATCTTCGACGGCCCGAGCTTCAGCAAGGCGTCCGTATTTCTGGTGGACATAATTCAGATCTGAAGTCCTTGCTTCACCTAAATCATGGAGAATACACAGGAGAACCACCTTCTTGGGGTCTACTTCAGGAGTTTCCGAGCCGAGCGCATAACCAATCAAAGCGGTGCGCAGCAAATGCTCGGCAACACTCTGGTTACCTGTCCCCAGGAACCACAAGCCCGAGCGGGGCGTCTTGCTTAGGATTCCACACTCGTAGATAAAATCGGCGACTTGCTGCAATTTCCCCGCTTTCATGGTTTTTGAGTTTTCACATCGAGGCCGAGTTCGGCGAGCTGTTTCGGGTTGGCGTCAGAAGGCGCATCCATGACGGCCGTTTTACCCCCCGATGAGGCTGGGAAGGCAATCATCTCCCGAACGCTCGGCTCGCCGAGTGCGGCCATGAGGAAACGGTCAATGCCCGGGGCAATGCCGCCATGCGGCGGTACGCCGTAGCTAAAGGCCTTTAACATATGGGCAAACTGGCGCTTCTGCTCTTGGCTGAATCCGATGAGGCCGAAAATTTTCTCCTGCACGTCGGCGCGGTGGATCCGTATGCTGCCACCGCCGACTTCAAAACCATTCAACACCATATCATGCTGCAGACCGCGCACCCTGGTCGGATCGGTATCAAGGAGTGCCGCGTCATCCGGATGAGGTGCTGTGAACATATGGTGCGAGGGCGCGAAGGCTGATGTGCCTGAACCGTGGAAAAAATCCCCCGCCTCCTGTTCCTTGAAAAGGGGGAAATCAAGCACCCAAGCGAAGGCGAGTTCATTTGGGTCGTTCTTATCCCGGCGGAGGTCCGGTTTATCGGTGCCGTACGTTTGAATCGCCTCCTGGTGGGAGAGGCGCAGCCAGGGCGTCTGGGAAATCCGCTTTTCGCGGAATATCTCGGCCGCAAGGTTAGTGAAGAGCTCTTCGGCCAGACGCAGGATGTCCTCCTGGCTGACGAATGACATCTCAAGATCAAGCTGGGTGAATTCGCCGTAGGCGCGATCGGCCCGCGGGTCTTCATCCCGGAAACAGCGCGCAATTTGGAAATAGCGCTCAAAGCCGGCCACCATCAAAAGCTGTTTATACTGCTGGGGCGACTGCGGCAGGGCGTAAAACTTCCCCGGTTGCAGGCGCGACGGCACGAGAAAATCGCGCGCGCCCTCGGGCGTGGTCTTGGTCAAGACCGGCGTCTCAATTTCAATGAAGCGGCGCTCTGACAGGTGTTGGCGGATGAACTGCACCGCCTGATGGCGGAGGCTCATGTTTTTCTGCAGGCGCGGCCGACGGAGATCCAGGTAGCGGTACTGGAGGCGCAGTTCTTCTTCGATGTCAAGCCCGGGCGTGTCGAGCGGGAAGGGCGGGGTTTCGGCTTCATTCAGAACTTCAAGTTTCTCCACCGGCATTTCAATGCCCCCCGTCGGAAGATCGGCGTTCTCCATGCCCTTGGGCCGCTCGCGAAGAGTACCTTCCACCGCGATAACCCACTCCGGCCGGAGCCGCTCCGCCTCGGTGTAGAGTGCCTCGTTATCCGGCCGGAACACCAGTTGTAAAACCCCCCCGGCATCCCGGAGGTCAATGAAAATGAGTTTGCCGTGATCGCGCCGGACCGAAACCCATCCGGCCGCCAGGACCCGCTTTCCTATGTTCTTCGGCGTTTCAGCCGTTAGCATCCGCTCCATGGCCATAGCGAGTGTAGCACGACGTTTTTGGTGCAAAAAGAGATTAAAGCGTTGAAGGCAGGCGCAGCCAGAATACGCTCCCCTGCCCCAAGCCGGGGGATGTGACGCCGACTTCGCCGCCGTGCTCCTCGATAATGCGCTTTACGGCGTAAAGGCCGAGGCCGAGGCCATCCGGCCGGATGCGCCGCGCCTCCTCGGTGCGCCCGAACTTCGTGAAGAGCGAACCGATGTCGGAGGGCCGGATGCCGATGCCGGTATCCGAAACGGCGAACTTCAGCCAGCCGCGATTGTCGCGGATTTCCGGCAGGAGCTCGACATGCACTCGTCCGGCGGCGGTATAACGGACGGCATTATCAACGAGATGCGCCAATGCCGTATTAAGCCGGACGGGATCGGCCTTCGTGGCGCGGCGATCCGCGCCGCGATTTTCAAATGAGATATGAATGCCCTTGGCGCGCGCCTGCGGCTCAAACGAGCGGATGATTCCAGCCGCGAGCGCATCCAGCGCCACGCGCTCCGCCGCGCCTTCCAGGCGTCCCTGCTCAAGGCGCGCGAGTTCAAAAAATTCACTCACCGTGCCGAGGAGCTGGCCGGAGGCAGCAAATACTTTCTGCATGGACTGGCGGGCAAGAGCAGTCGCCGGTCCAAGCGCGCCTTCAAGGAACAGGCGCACGTATTCATGGATCACGGCGAGCGGAGCTTTCAGCTGATGACTGGCCATGGCGATAAATTCGGATTTGGCGGCGTCGTGCCGGCCGATTTCTTCCTGCAAGCGCTTTATCTCATCGCCTAATTCGACAATCCGCCGCTCGGCCCGGCCGGCTCGCCGGACCAAACGCGTCCAGCCCCAGACGACAAGCGCTGCGGCGAAAAGTATGGCGATACTGGCAACTCCGTTCGGCATACAATTATGGTTTTAGTATGCCACGGGTGCGCCAGAACATGAACAACCGCACCGCAAGCGGCGCGGTATTCTTACGGACAAAACAACAAAAAGCCGGACAGGCGCGGAACCTGTCCGGTGAGCGGCAGCACCTTACTGGCACTCGGGCAAGATGCCCTGCGGGGTCTTGACGTACTTCCCCGTCGGCTGGCACGCGGAGGCCGATGGCGGCGGTGCTGCGGGCGCGTTCGGAATCCACACCCACTGGCTTCCGGAGAACTCGTACCGGCCGTGCGGGTAGTAGACCGTCTGCGGCGGCGGTGGCGGTGGCGGAGCAACGACCACCGGTGCCATCTGGTAGGCCACCGGCGCCGGTGCGGCGAAGACGACCGGCTGCTGCTCATAGACGAACGTCCGGGTGTGCCAGCGGTGGTTATCGCGGTGGTTGTCCGTGAAGGAGCCCATCAGCTGGTTGAACACCGCGAAGCTCGCGAGCCCGAGCGCCACGTTGGTGGCGGTGTTGCCGCCACGATGCCGGCCGCCGGCGTAGGCGGGCACAGCAAGGGCGACGAGGAGGACTGCGGCGAGCGCGAGTACGCTCAAGCGACGCATCATGTCACCCCCTCCCTTTCTGGAGTTTTGCCACATTACTAGCTACGGATATTATCACGCTAGATTGGCATGGCAGTCAAATCCGATATACACTGGTGCCAGTGATTACCTGTAATTGCCTATAATGGTATGGTCAAAGACGCACCCAAAATGAAAGGCTGGAGAGCGCGGGACAAGACCAGCGGCCGCTTAAGGAAAAAGCGGAGCGATACCAAAGTTAAAACGCTCCACAAGCGCTACCGCCGATCATTCGCCGGGCATGACGCCTGGCAGCTCGGCACGCTCCTGAAGCGCCGGCGCAAAAAATCGCTGAAGGCTTTGCTGAAATGAACGGACGCCGCCCCGCATTCGCGGGGCGGTGTTTTATATGTCTGGGCTTGCCGCAACAGGCTTAAAACTGTCGGCAGGACTTACCCGGGGAGCCAATTTGGGGCCGCTGGGTTATCCACACCTCTATTGCCAATGCCGCGCGCGATGGTAGCATAGAAAAAGTGGTATACCGGTATACCACAAGGGAAAGAAAAGCCAGCATTCATGCTGGAATTCCTTTCCCCTAATCCAATCGGGAAAACCAAAAAGGCGTTCCAGCAAACATGCTGGAGCGCTTTTCGTTTTTACAGTAATCGCATGTCGGACGACCAAAAGAAAACTTATCAGCTCGCGGACCTCATGAAGCGGCTGGGGCGGAAGAAAACCACCCTCATCCGCTGGGAAACCGAGGGCAAGATCCCGCCGGCGCGGCGGGATGCATACGGCTGGCGGTATTACACGCCGGAGGAATTCGCATACATCGTTCGCCTTGCCGAGGAGACGCTATGCGTTACCGAGCGGCGTGCCCGCTCCCACGCCAAACAGCTTGCGGTGGAGCAGGCGCCCCTGCGGCGACCCCAGCGGACATGGAAAATTTCGGCGGTACTCGCCGCTGCGGCGGCGCTTTTGAGCGTCCCCTATTTCGCCGACGCCCTTCCCGCTCTCCGCGACATCCGCCTGCCCGGAATTGTCCTGGACGGCGCGTTCAGACAGCCGTTTCTCGCGGGGCCGCGCCATGCGCTCACCCCGCTGCAGCCCGGACGCTCCGCCCTTGTGGGCGGAAATGATGGGCAAACCCCAAAACCATCCTGGGGGACGCAATTTTGGGGTCAGGCGGCAATGGGATTCACCTCCATCCGGGATCGGATACTAGCCACTGCCGCCGCCTCCTTTCGCAATCAGCGGCGCCCGCTGTCCCTGCCTCCTTATGCCGAACAGCCTCCGCTATTTACACCCAATCCCCGCGAGGCGTTCGCATTCCTGAAGGATGTACTGCGTGAACGGCATATTGCGGCGCTGCCGCGTTTCCCCGAAATCAGCCTCCGGCCGCCCATGGCCCTTGTGTCATCCATCCGCGAGGCGGTGCCCGCTGGCATATTTCGCGATGCCATCGCCCTGCCGCTTCATTTTACTAAGCCTTTTCCGATTCGGGGCAGGACGCACGCTGCGTTTGACGCATCCGCGCCGCAAACGCCGCAGATATTCATAACGCCGGAAGCCGTTACGTTTGAACGCCTATGGCGCGCGGTTTCGCCGTACCTCGAGGCCAACCGGCAGTTCGCCGCCGTTACTATCACCACCAACCAGCCCAGCCGCACGTTCACGCCGCTCCGCGATGTCATACGCGCGGATGTATTCGCAGGCGTCCGCAAACGCATGGCGGCAGAATTTCAATTATCAGCGCCGCCCCTACCCAGAGGTATACCGGTATACCTCCATTCAGACCGAAAATACGAGCAAATTCTCCGTGGAACCGCCGCGAAAATAACCCAATGGCTTCAGCCGGATGATACGCTCTCACTGATGATTAAAAATAGCTTTCACCACCTTGATTCTGCCCCGCCGGCCACACGCATGGACGGAATAAATGCATCGCCACCGTCAGCCATCACCCCCCGGGGAAGAGTTGCCATGCTGTTGGAGAACAGCCGATCGCTGGCATCGGGCGCGGCAGCCGTTTCCCGCACCGCCGCTTTCGCCTTCGCAAACCCCTTTGACGCCGTACGGCTATTCATCGGCAACCACATCAAAAAGGTTACCAGTCCGAACCCGCCGATACTGCTGCCGGCAATAAATGAAACAGCACCGAAAATCCTTGCCAAGACCCCTCCCTCAGCGGCTACACCAACTGGCACTGCTCCCTCGGCGCCGGTCGTGGTCCGGGAAATCATCCGCGAGGTTTCGGCGCCTTTGCCCTCCATCTTCTCGCCTCTCACCTCTTTGGAATCCCGTCTCTCCAAAGCCACCACCGACATCGCGAATCTGTGGAGCGCGCTCGACTCAAAGGCGAGCTTGCGGGCGTTTTCGCACTCGCAGAACATCACGAACATAACGAACGTAACGCTCACCGGGACCAATCAGCTCAATCTCGTCGATGCCGACATCCCTGATTCCATTACCGTAACGAATTACCTGTCGTTGGCCGGCGGCACGCTCACCGGCACCACCACCTTTACCGGCTTCACGCTCACGAGCGGCAGTGCCGGCATCGGCACCTCCTCTCCGGCCGCTCTTCTCGGCGTAGCCGGACCCATCCTTTACGGATCAGCCGGCGCCACATCGACCAATATCGGCAGCGAGGACATAAAGCAGCACCTCCGCGTCGGTTCGCTCGAGATTCTCGGCGCCTGCCAGGGCTGTCCCGCCGGCGGGGGAAGTTCGCAGTGGACAACTTCCGGCAATGACATCTATTACACCACCGGCAATGTCGGCATTGGGACGACTACGCCCGCAATGCTCCTCGCGATCCATGGAAACGTCTATACCGCGGGCAGCGGTTTCTTCGGCGGCACGCTCACCGCAACCTCCTCGGCTCTCCTTGCTACCGTCGGCGGAAGCGTTGGCATCGGCACGACCTCCCCCGGCTCGCTCCTCGCCATCAACGGCGGCTTCCTAGCCAACGCCACCTCCACGCTCCTTGGCGGGCTCAACATCGGCGGCTCCCTCTCCGCTACTGGCTCCCTAGCCTTCTACACCTCGGGGACGGTCGCGCCGCGCATGGTCCTTGATGCTGCCGGCAACCTTGGTGTGGGAACCACCGCCCCTTCCCACCTCTTGACCGTCCGCGGCCCCTTCCTGGCTAACGGCACCTCCACCATTGAAGGCGCGGGTTTGATCACGCAGAGCCTTTTCTCAACAACCTCGTTAAACTTCTACACCGCCTCCAATGCCAGCCCGCGCCTGACCATTGATTCCTCCGGCAATATCGGAATCGCCACAACCGGTCCGGCAGTTACCTTCTCCACCGTCGGCTCCGGCTACTTCACCGCCGGCCTCGGCGTCGGCGAAGCCACCACTTCCTCCGGCGGCCTCCTGGTCAAGGGCCTGGGCGTATTTGCCCAGACGCTCGACATTCGCGGCACAGGGACTTCGACGTATGCGGGCGGGATCACTGCGGCCGGCCTGTCCCTCACCAACGGCCTG